>JAJYZK010000221.1 GCA_021799945.1 Acidobacteriota bacterium | reverse complement strand
CGTTATAGCCGGTGAGCCGCGAGATCTGCCTGCCCGAATCCGGAATTTCGAGGCTCAGCGCCTGGGCGGCTGCATCGTCAACACGCCCCTCCAGCGGCACGATGCTGGGGTTTCCATCCGGATAGGTGCGATTGCTGAGCAAAATAACGTAGGTGTCGCTCCCGGGATCGATCCAGAGATCGGTTCCGGTCCAGCCCGTATGCCCGAAGCCGCCTACCGGGAACAGTTCGCCGCGGTTGCCGGAAAAGGGGCTTTCGATATCCCATCCCAGACCCCGCAGCGATGCGCCCGTCGCCGGCTGCTGCGGCGTCGTCATTTTTTCCGCGGTCAGGCGGTTGAGAGGAAAGGCGCTTGGCCTTCCCGCCAGCAGATTGAGAAGATTCTGGGCGAAGATGGAGAGATCTCCCGCCGTGCTGAACAGCCCGGCGTGACCCGCCACGCCGCCCATGCGTCTGGCCGTGGGATCGTTCACCACGCCCCGCAGCATGCGGTGATGTTCGTCGTATTGGGTGGGAGCGATCCGGCCCCGCCATGCGGGCGGAGGAAGAAAGACGGTATGACGCATCCCCATTGCGGGAAATACATACTTCCGAACATAGGCGTCCAGCGTCATGCCCGACAGCTTCTCCACCAGCGCGCCCATGACAATGAAATTGATGTCGCTGTAGCGAAACCCCGTTCCGGCCGGCCGCTCGGGCGCGATCGCAAAGGCCGCCCGGTAGCCCGCTTGCTTCCCCGACCACGGCTGTGTCAAATCGAGATCCGGAGGAAGCCCGGAATAATGCGTCATGAGCTGGCGGATGGTGATGTCCTGCTTGCCGTTCGCGGCGAACGCAGGCAGGTACCGGGCGGCCGGATCGTCCAGCCGGAAACGCCCCTGTTCGTAAAGCTGCATGGCGGCAACCGTGGTGGCCATCACCTTGGTCATGGAGGCCATATCGAAGATCGAGTCTTCCGTCATCGGCTCGACGCCGCCGATGGTCGAGCGGCTTCCAAACGCCTTGTGGAAGACCACATGGCCGTCATGTCCAACCACCACTACGGCGCCGGGGATTTCGCGCGCCCGCATCGCCGCGGCCAGATTGCGTTCGATGGCGCTGAAATCCGGCGAGGCCTTGCGCTGCGCCCTCGACGGAAACGGGATCAGCAAAATCGCCGCCAGCACGACCCATCGCAGCGTCCGGCGGGGACCGCCGTCCGGGAAAGCAGGCCGGGGCGGTTGCAGGCGCCCGTCGGGTGGGCCGATTCGCGATTCCCCGCCAGCAGGCGCGACGATGCCGGCTGCGGGCAAGTTCCGGCGACGCAAGGGATCCACAGCATTCCCGCGCAGGGGCGGAGGCGATGCCGACCGTACGCTCATCCAGAGGAAACTCTACAACATTCCGTTCCTTGCCTGTCAAAGTTGCGGAGCGCCGGAGCGGGCAACGCAAAGGATTTGCCGAGAGAACGGCGCCGCACACCGCGATCGCGGACTTCGAAACGGGAGGCCCTGTCCGCCGGCAGGCTCGTGACCGCGCCTGCGGCTCCTGCGCCGGCATCCTCACCGTGAACTGGATTCTCCCGGCCTGCTGAAAGCGCCGGCGCGATTCCCGATCCCAACTTCAGACCTTAGGAGTGCGAACGAAAATGACGGACTGATTGTCGGAATACGCCTCCCCCCAGTTTCCCAGCAGCGGGAGAACCTGGACCATGGGAGAATCGCGGGACAGCAGGCAGAAAGCGACGCGATATTTGTCAAGCAACTCGTTGGGCCTGCTTTCCAGAGTGGCCCAACGCCCGTAGTCGGTTAGCACCGAAGTCCATTCGAATACGTCGCCTCGCCCGTCGATGAAAACCGGCTGCTCCGGCAAGGCCCAGATGAGATAGCCGCCAAACACGTAGTCGTTCATCATCGGGCCGGCGAGATGGTGCGCTTTGATAAACTCCACCGCCTTCACGGGACTCTTTTCCGCCACTTGCCCGGCGAGATTGCGCGAACTCGGGAAGGCCAGGTATGCGGCGGCCAGAGCAAGCGCGATGAGAACGGCGTTGGCTGCGGGATGGTCGCGCTCCGCATCGTAGCCGTCCCACCAATCCGCAAGCATTCTCGACACCATGGGAGCGACAAGAATGCCGAAGACGAAGACCATTCGCCGATGATTTAACGCCAGCCAGGCCCCTACGATCAGCAACGCCAGCTCCTGCAGACGGATCTCCGCCCGCCCCATCGCCGCCAGCAGCAGAATGCCGGCCGCCACCGCCGCCAGGGCGCCGCCCCGCGGGTCGGTGATCTGGAGAGGCATCCATTCCTGCACGTTTTTGAGGCTCACCGGCTGGCGAAGCAGCGTGTCGAGCGGATAGAGAATCTGATGGATGCCTACCGGGTTGAGGAACAGCGCGAGCAGACAAAAGAACATGGAGATGGCCAGCGCCCGGCGAGCGCCCGCGGGCCATCGGGCCGCCGCCAGCGATCCCGCGCGAAACTCCAGGCCGGAGCAGAGCAGCAGGACGAAGGCGGTCGCCAGCCCGAGAAAAAAGGAGCCGTGACAATTGACCCAGATGGCGAAAAGAGGCGGCAGCGCGGCAAACCAGCGGCGGCTTCGCGTAAGGCCGAGATGTAGCAGCAGCAGCTCGATGGTCAGCAGCAGGTAGCCGATCATCTGCGGCCGGATTGCGGTTCCGGCGGTGGCGAAGAACCAGATCAGCATGGCCCCGGCCATGCCTATCTTGGAGTTACCGGCATAGAGAGAGCAGAGAAGGTATCCGGCGACCAGCAACGAAGCCGTGGTCAGGCAGAGCCAGAGCATCAGGCCGCGATAACCCCCTAGCTCGTACGCCGCATAGATCGTCACCTGCGAAAGCCATTCGTGCGGCACCCAGGAATGGTGGTTTGTCGTGTAGGAAAAGATATCGGTCGTGGGGATGTGGCCGGTGGCGCAGACGATTTCGCCCATGCGCAGGTGCCACCACATGTCCGGGTCGTCGAAGCGGGACCTGACCGTCAGCATGGCCAGCGCAACCAGAAGGCTCGCCAGCATGGCGGGGAAGGAAAATATGGCGGAGAAGGCTTTGAATACCCCGCGATCGCTCTTTCGTCCGGGAGTGGCCCCTGCGGCGCTCACGCAGTGCCCAATTCACTCCGTTCGTGGGCGACCAGCCGCGGCTCCTCTTCCGCCAGACCGGGCTCTCCGAGCCGAATCAGCCGATGAAGGTAGGCGCGGGAGATTTGCAGGCTCCGGGCCGCGAGGGTCTTATTGCCGTTGTGTTCCCGCACCGCATCCCCGGCCAGCTTCAGCTTGAAATCGCGGATCCGCTGCTCGAAGGAATTCGCAGGATTGTAGTCGCCGATACTGAGTACGCCCTCTTCCTGAATGTTCGGCGGAAGCTCGTCAGCGGTAATTACCGGAGTCTGCGCCATGATGATCGCGCGTTGAATTACGTTCTCCAACTCTCGCACGTTCCCCGGCCAGGCATAGCCTTGCAGCAGCTCCATGGCGCGCGGATCGATCTGCTCCATGGGCTTCTCGTACAGCTCCGAGTACTGGCGTAGAAAATGCATTGCAATGGTGGGGATATCCTCCGCATGGTCCTGCAGCGGCGGGGCGTCGATTCTCATCACGTTGATGCGATAGTAAAGATCCTGTCTGAAGGTTCCCCGCGCCACCATCTGGCCCAGATCCTGGTGGGTGGCGAAGATCAGGCGCGCCCGCAGTGGAATCAGACGGTTGCTTCCCAGGCGGCTGAACTCGCGCTGCTGCAACACGCGAAGCAGCTTCACCTGCGTGCTTAGGCTCAATTCTCCGATCTCGTCGAGGAAGAGCGTGCCGTCGGCCGCCTGCTCCAGATATCCCTCCCGCTGCCCCACGGTGCCGGTAAAGGCGCCCTTTTCGTGGCCGAATAACTCGGCTTCGATCAGGGTTTCGGGGATCGCTCCACAGCAGACAGCGACAAAGGGCCGCCGCGAGCGGGAGCCGAGATTATGGATCGCCTGCGCGATCAGCTCCTTCCCGGTGCCGCTCTCGCCGGTCACCAGAACGGAGGCGTTCAGGTTGGCGACTCGATGCACCAGATCGTACACCTGCTGCATCGGAGAACTCTGGCCGATCATCCGGTCGCAACTCTGATCCGGACTATCCAGCTTCTGCTGCACCGTCTCCAATTTTCGCTTGAGCGAATGGTTTTCGTGGGCCCTGACCAGCATCGTCTTCAGGTCGCGGATCGAAGGGGGTTTGCGGCAGTAGCCGTGAGCGCCCTGCCTGACCAGTTCGGCCGCCGTCCCGCGCAATGCGTCATCGACCATCACGATCGCCGCGGTCCGGGAGGCGATAATCCTCCGGCAGCATTCGATTCGCCGGGGCATGGAAGTCTGGTCGGAGTCCAGATCCAGGACTACCACGTCGCAGAGGCCGCCCGAGATCAACCTCTCGATCCCGGCGCCGTCCGACTCCAGGCGAACTTGAAACTCCTTGCCGAGGGCGGAGGAGAGGATAGTCTGAAGCTTTGGATCCTCGGAGTAGAGACCGATGCGAATCATCTGAAGGCATCCCCCTTTGCGTTCCGTGCACCCGGACGCTGCAGGCAGCGTGGCAACTTTGGCGGGGAGGGCCGTGCGCGGCTTGATCTTAACGGCTGCCGCAGTTCCTTCGGCGTGATCGCTGGACTTTGCCCGTTACCTTTTTGCTGCCGGGATTGCCAGTCTCTTCTGGTCCGATTCCTAAGTCTTCTGCCGTTAAGTGTGCCTTTTATAGCTAACCCGAGGGCAAACGTCGAGAAAACTTTGGTAACCTGCACGAGGGTCTCCAAATCCCTACCGTGCGGGTATTTATCAATTAGCCGGCGCCCCCTCCACCCGCGGTGTACCGAGTCGCCAACATCGCCGCCCGAACGTCCTGCTGTGGCAATCCACTTGCATGCTTCGGAAGCATGCTGTCGCGCAGAAATCTGGATCTCGCGGCCCTTGTCGCCGCTCTGGCCGGTTCCCGCTTCGTGTTTCGCAGCCGCTATCTTTACGACCTGGACTCTGTCAACTTCGCCCTCGCTCTGCGCCGCTTCGACCCCAGCGTGCATCAGCCCCATCCCCCCGGCTATTTCCTGTACGTGTGGATGGGGCGGCTGCTGAACCTGGTCTTCCACGACGCCAATCTTTCGCTGGTGCTACTGAGCATCGGGGCCAGTTGCGGCGCGGGAATTGTGATTTATCGGATGGCGCTGGCGTGGTTTGGCCTGGCCGAGGCGCGGTTTGCGGCGCTCGTTTTCCTGTTCTCGCCCCTGGCGTGGTTTCACGGAACGGTCGCTTTGACCTACAGCGTCGAGGCCTTTTTTTCCGCGCTCACCGGATACCTGTGCTGGCGCATGGTGGAAGGAAGCGCCGGCTCCGCCTGGGCAGCGGGTTTCGTTCTGGGCCTTTCGGCCGGGGTCAGGCCATCTTCCCTGGTCCTGCTGGCGCCACTCTTCCTATTCTCGCTGCGCAAGGCGCCGAAGGGCGCAAAATCCGCCGCCGCGGCTCTGCTCCTTACCATCGCGGCGTGGTTTCCGGCGATGCTGGCGGCGAGCGGCGGATGGCGGAGATACTTCGACGCGCTGCTTTCGCTCTGGCGCGTTGTTCCCTCGCGGACCACGGTGTTCAACTCCTCGCCCGCCAACTCGATCGCGCGCGCGCTCACTATTTTGCTCATCGCGCTGCTCTTCGCCGGCGTTTCGGCGCTGGCTCCGCTGGCCGCAGTCGGGCGGTCCTGCGCCGGCGACCCGGGAAAAAAATCTTTCACCCTGTTCTGGACGGCGCCCGCGCTGTGCTTTTTCACGTTCGTCTATCTCAAATTCGTCAACAGCGGCTATCTGCTGCTGCTGGCCGCCCCCTTCTGCCTCTAGATCGG
>JAJYZK010000220.1 GCA_021799945.1 Acidobacteriota bacterium | reverse complement strand
TCGGTCTGCCCCAGCCTGGCGCTTACGTTTGGAAAGGCGAGGGCGATGCGGAGGCGTGAGCCTCCTCGCGCATCCGGAATGCCTTATCGATCACGGCGGCGGTGAGGGGCGCCACCCGGTACGCTCCATGCGGGCCGGCATCCTCCCGCGCGACCCAGCGGGCCTCCTCGGCGTCGCTGGCAGGGGCCGGAGTCCGTTCGCTCTCAGGGTCTTCCACGCGGCAGAGATAATCCGCGAGAACGTAGTGGAAGCGCACCGCGCCGTCCGACTCGTCGCGCACGATTTTGTCCAGAAGGTCGATCAACGCCTCGGGCGCCACCCGCAGTCCGGTCTCTTCCAGAACCTCGCGCATCACGCCCTGGCGGAGGGTCTCGCCCAGTTCGAGTGCGCCTCCGGGCAGGGACCACTCTCCCTTGAGAGGCTCGTGGCCACGCCGCACCAGCAGGATCCGGCCGTCCTCGATCACCGCGGCGCCGACGCCCACCAGAGGAGCTGGAGGATATTCGCGTCCCATCAGCGCACCATCCCCCGAAACCGGGCCGCGCCGGCCAAAGGCGCTACCGCCATGGCCTTCCGTATTCCTCGACGAACACCATGCGGGCCATATTGAAGCGGCCGCTGTCGTATTTGTCCGGGCCTTTCAAGCGTCCGATCGCCAGCAGCGCCACTACCGCGTAGCTCAGCGGCAGGCGCAGCAGCTCCCGCACCTTCTCGGGATCGAAGCCCTCCATCGGAGCGGTATCGTAGCCCATGGCCTCGGCCATCAGAAGCATATGCGTGAAGGCCAGCATCACCTGCCGGTTCAGCCACATGACGATGTTTGGATGGCTCGACAGATACTCCGGAATCTTGGCTTTGGCGGCCTCCGCATAGCTCTCCGGCATGCCCGCCTCGCGGCCCATCCGAAGCATCTCGTCCAAATCCCCGCTGCGCCATCCGCTGGCGTCGCCGCAGGCCACAACGACTGCCGAGGCCTCTTCCACCTTGGGCTGGTTATAGGCGGCGCTGCGCAAGAGCTTTTTCTGCTCCGCCTCCCGCACCACGACAAAGCGCCAGGGTTGCAGATTGTAGCTGCTGGGCGCCCGCAATCCCGCAGCGAGAATTCTTTGCAGGTCCCCGTCGGGTATGCGGCCGCCGTCGAAACTTGGGGTCGCCCTGCGCTCGGCGATCACCCGGGACAATAGTTTCTCCGCCTCTTCGGTCATGCGGGATCTATCCTCTAACCTTCAGTGGATTTCGCTCATGGGGAGTTCGATGCCGAAGGGCTGCTGACCCTTGGCTTCGGCGAAAACCCACAGCCCGTGGAAGCCTTGGCGCAGCTCCGGGTGCAGGCCAAGCATGGCGTTCATCACCTGGATGTTGCGAGCCCGCGACGCAACCGGATCGCCGATGTCGGCGGCGGTAAAGCGGATGACCAGATCCAGGCCGCCCAGCGAGCCGTCGGTGTGCAGATCGACGACCGGAAAGCTCTGACCATTCGCCGTTAAAACCATGGGCTGCGCGCCGGGAAGCCCGGCCGGCTTCGCCGCCGCCTCTTCGGCCCGCAGTTTGTCCAGATTGGAGCTGTCGAGAAAATCGGCCGGGGTGGCCAGGTAATCGGCCACGGTGTAATAGAAGTAAGCGTCCCACTTCTGGCCCTGTCCGTTGAACTGGCGCGCCTTGGTCCAGTACCAGACGCCGTCGTGGCCGGCCACCAGCATGGGCTTGACGAAAAAGCCGGCGAGCTGCCAGGCATCCGTCCTTTGCAGCAAAAGCGCGAACTGCTGGGGTTGGGCCACGCCGGTGGCATGCACCAGGGCAAGCGCATATTTCCCCTTGGGAAGCTGCGGGATGCCAACCTCCACATGGATCGAGGAATTGGCCGCTTCGCAGAAAAACTGCGTCTCCGGCTGAGCGGCGGCGATATCGGAGGCGTCCAGCAGATAGAGGGCGCTAACGGCGATTGTGGCCCGGGTTATCGCGGGGGCGGTCTGCCGAATGCTATTGGCGATGCCGGTAAACTGGCTGCGAACCGAAGAGATGGTGTGCTGCTCGACGGCCGCCGCATCTCCCGACTGGACCATGGAGGCAAGACTCCTGGCGGCGGCCAGCAGGTCAGCCCGTTCGGCCTCCGGCATCTGGGCCTGGGTCTCGCAGTTGACGGCGAACGCGGGAGCCGCGGCGAGCAGCATCGCCGCTATGGCGCATGCAATCGGCTTAAATCGCGGCGGGTTCGGGATCATGACCTATCGACACTATCGACACTGATATTAGCGCAAATGAGCCGTCCAAGCCGTCCAAGCGGCCGGCCCGCGGCCCAGGCGCTCGCACGCGAAGGCGACCGCTGCTAGTCTGGTAGAAACGCGATTCGGGCATAGATCGATCGGGGCAGCGCTCCGGCCGGGGAACTGAAAGCGGGATCCGGAAACGGGATCCGGAATCCATAGACCCACGCGAAGGGAACGGCCGGCAATATCCGGCGCCTTCCCGATGTGTTGGGCGGGAGAGGAGGCAAAGCATGAAACCCAGATTCGTAGCGGCTGCGGCGCTGCTTCCTCTCGCCATCCTGCTGGCCTCCGCCCCCCTGCTGTCCGCACAGGGCGTTCCCATCCGGATCCGCCGTCCGCCGGGTCCGCCGACACAATCCCAGCCGGCCGCCGCGCCTTCCGCGGCAGCGACGGCCGCTCCAGCTCCCGCCGCCCAGCCGAACGGCTCGCCGGCGCCAACTCCGCTGCCTTCCCTCCTGCAGGAACCCGCCAAGCCCGCCGCCATACGCATGGGAGGCGGCTCGCTGGCCATCGATGCGGACAACTCCAGCCTCTCCGAAATCCTGCGTGAGATTTCCAGAGAGAGCGGGATGAAGATCGACGGCTTGAACGGCGATGAGCGGGTCTTTGGAAGCTTCGGGCCAGGTAAGCCCTTTGCCGTGCTCTCCGACCTGCTCAACGGAACGCAATACAACGTGATGATGGTGGGCAGTTTGAACAACGGAGCGCCTCGCCGGCTATCCCTGCTGCCGCTCCATGGCGACGCCGCTTCCCCGCCCCCTGCGGCCACGGCCGACACCCCGGGAGGCGGCGGCCAGAACGGCGATGCCGATGCCGTGGACACCGGTCTTCAGGCCGTGAGGACGCCGCAGCAGATGTTTGAACAGCTTCAGGCCATGCGGCAACAGCAGCTCCAGCGGCAACAGCAGCAGCAGCAGCCGACGCCGCAGCAGCAGCCGACAACACCGCCGCAGGCGTGGCAGCATCCGCCAGGCAACTAAAGATATTCAAAAAGAATCTGGACCTTGGAAGTTCCGCGGTGGCTGCGGTTGACGCTGCTTCCGGAAAATGCCGCGGCGGGCGCCGTCCTCACTCAGAGTCCGTTTCGCTCAGCCCGGGGTTCGCTCAGCCCGGGGGCGGATTTGACCAGCGCGGCGAGCGGCCCGGCGCGTTTTTCCGGCGGAAGAAAAAGGGGTGGATTGAAAAACAGATTCGGGGCCGGGACCAGACCCAATTCTCCCAGACCCAATTCTTTGTGTAGCTCGATTCGCAGCTACACATCCTGTTGCGCTTCGCTCGGCGCTGCGGCGCCGTTTTCAAGAAAGTCCTGGCGGCGAGCGGAGGGATTCCATCCCCCAACCGCGCCTAGAGCGAAGTCGCCACCTGGGCCTTGGCGCTCGCCCGCTCCGGAGCTATGGACCGGGCGTGCAGGCCCAGCGCGGCAAAGAGCCCTTTACAGCACCCGTAGCCCAGCAGAACCCCAGACGCGAGCGCAGCAAAAATAGCGCATACCAACATCAACGTATTCATCTGCCCATCCCCATGTGATCTTGATCAGGAGTTCCTGATCCCTGCCTTTGTTCCAGGTTGTTTTCAAGCGCTTGCCGCCGCTTCAGCACCACGTCATTGTTACAGAGGGTGGCGCCGGAAGCGCCGCGTTGACCCTCGTTTCTATTGCCGAATAAGATACATATAGCTGAACCCTGCAAACTTGCGTTGTTTGGCCGGCGTGGCCTTCGAGCCTCCGCCCTAACCACCAATGTCGTCCCTTGCCGAGCGTACATGCCTATCACCCACATCGCTGTGCGCGGCGCCCGACAGCACAACCTCCGCGACATAAGCCTCCGGATTCCTCGCAACTCGCTGACGGTCCTGACCGGGCTTTCCGGCTCGGGCAAGTCCTCGCTGGCCTTCGACACCATCTATGCCGAAGGGCAGAGGCGATATGTCGAGACCCTCTCTCCATACGCCCGCCAGTTCCTGGACCAGATCGAACGGCCGGACGTCGATTCCATCGAAGGCCTCAGCCCGGCCATCGCCATCGAGCAGAAAACCACCAGCAGAAGCCCCCGGTCCACGGTGGGAACCATCACCGAGATTTACGACTACCTGCGGCTCCTGTATGCCTCCATCGGCGTTCCCCACTGTCCCAGATGCGATCATCCCATCCGGCGCCAGAGCGCGGCCCAGATCGTGGAACGCATCCTGTCCCTTCCCGCCGGCGAGCGCGTCACCATCTACGCTCCCGTCGTCCGCGGCCGCAAGGGCGAGTTCCGGGAGATGCTCGACGAACTCGACCGGCAGGGCTTTCGCGCCCGAATCGATGGCGAGCTGCGCGACCTGGCCGAATCCATCCAGATGGAACGGCGCAAAAACCACACCATCGAAGCCGTCGTCGATCGCGTGGTGCTCAAGCCGGGGGTGGAAAAGCGGCTGGAGGCCTCGGTAACCAAGGCCTTGCAGATGGCCAACGGCCTGGTGCTCACCGCGGTCTCCGGCGGACGGGAGCAGCTCCATTCCTCCTCTATGGCGTGCCCGGACTGCGGCTTCAACATCCCAAAGTTGGAGCCCCGGAGTTTTTCTTTCAATAGCACTTATGGCGCATGCCCTGAGTGCCACGGTCTGGGAAACATGTACGACTTTGATGCGGCCAAGGTGGTTACCGATTGGTCCAAGCCTCTGCTGGATGGCGGCCTTGGACCCGGCTCCTCCTCGCAGTATCTTCTTCGCCTGATGCGGCTGGCCGCTCAGCGATACAAGATCGACCTGGACAGGCCCTTCGACGCGCTTTCCGAAAAGCAGCGCGACCTGTTGATGAACGGCCCCGGCGCCGGCGACTCCCCGGTCACCGGCTTCCATGGCGTGCTGGCCTACCTGCGCGACAATTTCGAGCAGTCCAAGTCGGAAAGCTACCGGGACTGGCTGATGAATTACATGTCGGCAGCCGTCTGCCCGGCCTGCCGGGGAAAGCGGCTTCGGCCCGAAGCGCTGGCCGTCAGGATCGGCTCGCTTTCCATCGCGGACTTTGCCGCTCTCACCCTGCAACGCGCCCGGGAAACGGCCTCCGCGCTGCCGCTGTCCGGGCGCGAAGCGCTGATCGCCGAGCGCTTGCGGCGCGAAATCGTCGAGAGGCTAGGTTTTCTCAATGGGGTGGGGCTGGGATATCTGTCGCTGGATCGCGGCGCCTCCACGCTCTCCGGCGGCGAAGGCCAGCGGATCCGCCTGGCGACGCAGATCGGCTCACGGCTGCGCGGCGTCCTTTACGTCTTGGATGAGCCCTCCATCGGGCTGCATCAACGGGACAACCGGAGGCTGATCGAGGCGCTCAAATCGCTGCGCGACCTGGGCAACACGGTGCTGGTGGTGGAGCACGACGAGGACACCATCCGCCGGGCGGATTATGTGATCGATCTGGGTCCCGGGGCGGGCAAGCTGGGCGGCCAGGTGGTCGCCTCGGGAAGCCCGGACTCGATCGAGCGATGCCCGGACTCGCTTACCGGACGCTATCTCGCCGGCCAGATGCGGATCGTCTGCCGGGATGCGCCGCGCCCGGCCACCGGCCAGTGGATCTCCGTGGAAGGAGCGCGCGGACACAATCTCAAGTCCGT
>JAJYZK010000219.1 GCA_021799945.1 Acidobacteriota bacterium | reverse complement strand
GGTCGACGGAGACTTCGAAGGGTTTGCCGGGATCGGCTGGGGTCGAGGCAGGCGTGGCGGCAAAGGCGGCGCGGCCGGGAAGCAGGGATTCAAGCCCTCGGCCGAGGGCCCTGCGTTTTGTATGATCCGAAGCGGGATTCGTCATGGGGGAAAAACCTCAAAGGAATCGGAAAAGGGAACTCAGGCGTAGGGCCAGAAGCGCACTTTGCTTTCACGTCTCTGCTGCGCGGCGGATTTCCGCTCTCTGGCCCGTGGGCTCTCGATATTGTTCCGGGCGAGAATCTCATCCGCCAGGTCGCGGTAGCTTTCCGCTCCGCGGGAGCGTGGATCGTAAGTGACTACGGGCTTTCCATAGCTCGGCGCTTCGGCCAGCCGGACGTTGCGAGGAATCACGGTCTTCAGGAGCTTGGCGCAGAAGACGTTCCGGAGGTTCTCGGTAACCTGCTGGGCCAAATTTGTCCGTTCGTCGTACATGGTGAGAATGACGCCTTCAATCTCCAGCCCGGGATTGAAGGCTGCCTGGACGCGTCCGAGCGTGGTGAGGAGCTCGCTGATGCCCTCCAAGGCGAAATATTCGGCCTGCATGGGGACCAGCAGACGATCGGCGGCGACCAGCGCGTTCAGCGTGAGGAGGTCGAGAGCGGGGGGGCAATCCAGCAGGATGAACTCATGCTGGCCGCGGGCAGGGGCGATGGCGTCGCGCAGGCGAAACTCCCTGCGCTCCGCTTGAATGAGTTCGACGGCGGCGCCGATCAAATGATTGCTGCCGGGAATGATCTTGAGTCCCTCGATATCGGTCGGGAGGGCGACATCGGCGAGAGTGGCCTCTCCGACCAGCACATCGTAAGCAGACGGCCGGTTCTCGTCCTTAGGGATGCCGAGGCCGGCGGAGGAATTGGCCTGAGGATCGCAGTCGATCAGGAGACAACTCAATCCCTCCATGGCGAAGGCGGCGGAAAGGTTGATCGCGGTAGTCGTTTTGCCGACGCCGCCTTTCTGATTGACCACCGCAAGAATCTTGCCCATGACTAATGGCAAGACTAAACAGAGAGGGGCGCTGCGGCAATCGGCGAAGAGCTGTGCAGAACCGGTCGATTATTGTGGAGAACGTCCTGCGCCGGAGCGCCGATGCCGGCTCAAACGGCGCAATTCATTCGAGATAGGAGCCGCGCGATGGCGATCCGGCGCGGCCTGGTTTTCAGGGGCGGCGGTGGAAAACTTTCCCTATTCCGCTGTTCCACGTGGAACAGATGGTGGAACAGATTCCGACTGGGAGTTTGTTGAAAAACGCGCCGAGGCGCCGAGCGAGGCGCAACTGGATGCGTGCCTGTCAATGCGCGCCTGTCAATCGAGTTTCGCAAGGAACTGGATCTTGTTTCGGCCGCAAAATGGCAGGTGGGACAAACCGATGCGGTGAGAATTGTTCCACGTGGAACAGGCGGGACGAGCGGAACAGAGGGAACAGCTAAATCCTGTCGGTTCAGGAACATCGCTCCAGCCTGGTCGCCCGCCGGCCCATCAGCAGCACCGATTTCTCTCTGCCCCGCAGCGCAATCGGCTGCTCCCAGACAAACTCCGGGTTCTCTGTCCGGTATTGCTCCATATCGCGCTCCGTAGTCATCAGAATCAGCCATTCCAAGCACTCCGCGCGGCACTCTGCGCGCACGGACCGGAGAACCTGCGGCATCCGCTCCACCGCCCGCATGACGACAGCATCGAAGCCCCGCCCGGCCGCCGTCCGCTCGGCCCATCCCTGAAGGACCTCGCAATTCAGCCCTGTCTCCCGCAGAGCTTCCCGGAGGAATGCGCATTTCTTTGACTTCGCCTCGGCCAATGAAACCCGGATCTCGGGACGGCAGATGGCAATCGGGATTCCGGGAAGCCCCGCACCCGATCCAACATCGAGCAGGGAACCGATCTTCTCGGGAAGCTTTTGCGCCACAAACACGGATTCGACAAGGTGACGGTCGATCATTTCTTCCCGGTTCCGAATCCCGGTCAGGTTCATCCGCGCATTCCAGGTCTCAAGAAGCCCGAGATAGGCTTCCAGTTGCTCCAGCGCGCCGGGCGGAAGGGCCTCCAGCCCGCTTCGAAGAAGGATCTCCCCCAGGGCGCTATCTTGCTGTGGCATCGGTCTGTCCCGCGCGGGAGCTACTCCGCTCCGGAGCCGGAGCTCGTTTCCCGGCTCCCCACAGATTCCGGAATCGAGTCCAAAATCGCCGGCGCCCGCCAGTCGGCTGCCGCCTCCACGAAGGCCTGGAAGATCCGGCGCGAGGATGCGCTGACCCCATAGCTCCTCTCCGGATGCCATTGCACTCCAATCAGAAACCGGTCGCGCGTGGTTCCTTCCAGCGCTTCAATCACTCCATCCGGCGAGCTCCGAGCCACTACCCTCATCTGCTCTCCCACCGTTTCCACCGCCTGATGATGGCTGGAGTTTACGGCCAGCCTCCAGCCTCCGGGGATCGGCGCCGGCTCCGAGGAATCGGCCAGGATCCGCCCAAGCCGCGAAGCGCGCTCGATTTCCACCGTGTGCGCCTCCACTACTTCGCGGCCGGGCCGATGATTTACCCGGCCGGCTTCCCCGCATCCCGCCTGATCCATCCAGCGAGCGAGATCCTGGATCAGCGTTCCCTCCCGCCATACATTGAGGGACTGCATGCCATAACAGATTCCTAGGATGGGCTTGTGGAGATGGAAGGCGTCCTGCAGCAGCAGATCGTCGGCCGCTTCCCGGGAGGCATCCTTCGGATTGTCCTCCGGCTGCCGGGATCTCCCATATTTCTCTGGATCGATATCGGCCGGGCTGCCGGGCAGCAGAACTCCCGAGCAGGAGGTGGCAATCCGGGCGATCGTCGCCGGCGTCTCGCTCAATGGAACCCGCACGGCGATCCCGCCCGCCGACTCCACGGCTTCGGCATACCGAGGCCAGTTGGCCTGGCTGTAGGTCGCATTCTGTGAGGTTGGTTCCGGAATGGCAATTCGCGGAGTCATCGGTTCCCTCCCTTCCATGAATGGAAAATGAGCGCCGGAAAGCGGTCGATGGATCATCCCCCCAGATGGGAAGATTCAAAAATCCCATCTGGCTCGGCCACGTCCCGCCCGTCGCTGGATCGCCACCCCGGACGGGTCGGGCCTACAAGGTCCCTGAATGCTTGGATCCTCTTGCGCTATCTGTTTTGTTCAGCGCGGACCGCTTGGGCATCCCGCTGGCCGTCCGCCTGCCCGCCAAGCTCCAGGATCTCCGCCCGCACCCGGGCCGTCAACTGCTCCGCCTCGCGGATAGTGTAGCCGGTCGTTTCAATGGGTTCCCCCAAGCGCAGCTCGACCGGGCCTGGCACAAAATGCTTCCCGTGCATCGGCAATACCCCAAACGCTCCGCACACGGCGATCGGAATGACTGGAACGCGGGCGCGAATGGCCAGATAGGCCGGACCATTCATGAAAGGCTGAAGCCTCCCGTCCGGCGTCCGCCCCCCCTCTGGAAAGATCACCAGCGGCAGCCCCGACTTAAGAACCTTCAGCGCCCGATTCAAACCCGCCACCGAACTATCCGCCTTCTCCTCATCAATGGGGATCTGCCCGGATCTGTGCAGGTGCCAGCCGATGAAGGGCCATTTCCAAAGGCTCTGTTTGGCCAGGATGCGGAATTGAAACGGAAGCATCGCGAAGATCAGCGGCACATCCAGGAACGAGGTATGGTTTGCCGCATAGATCGCCCGCGGACGCAGATTTTCCCTTCCCGTCACCGTTGCCCGCACGCCCGCCGTCAGCAGCGAGACTCGCGCCCAGCTCCGCGCAATCCGGTGCTGCAGCCTTCCCTCCCGTTCGAATAGCGACGCCAGAAGCGAAAAGGAGCCGAAAATCCCCGTGACCAGAAAAAACGCGGGCGCCCGGAGGAGATTGGAGCTGACACGCGCCGCCAGGGACGGACTGCGCCGCTCAGTCGGCGCCGTAGGCTGGCGGATCATGGAATCGGCTTCTCCGCACCGCAGCTCCACCGCGCCAACATCTCATCCCTGACCTCACCAGCCAAAATCACCGAGCCCGCAATGACCAGCAAACCGTTTTCCGGCGTGAGGCGCAGTCCCAAGTCGAGCGCCGCAAGGGCTCCGCCGACGGCCCGGACTTCGCCGCCCGCATCGCAGCCCACGCTTCGCGCCGCCGCCAGAAGCTCCTCCGCGGTCGCCGAACGAGGCGAGTCCAACGGGGTGACAACCACCCGATGAAACAGGGGAAAGAGAATCTGCGCAAGCTCGGCGATCGGTTTGTCTTTCATGCAGCCGAAAATCAGCGTCAGCGGCTGACCCCGGTCCCGGCTGGAAATCGCCGCGCGCAGGGCCCACGCCCCCGCCGGGTTATGTGCGGCGTCGAGCAGCGCCTCCGGCAGGGCATCCCGGCGCGGGAAGCCTTCCAGGCGCGCGGGCCAGCGCGTCTCCCGAATCCCCCGCCGGATTTCCTCGCCCGTTATATCGTAATTATACTTGTTACGTAATTGCTCCGCGGCGGCGATGGCCAGGGCCAGATTGCGCCGCTGGTGGACGCCCACAAGCGGGGAATCGATCTCGATATATTCATCATTCACGGTTACAGAATAGCGGTTCCGTTCCGGCTCGGCCGGCTCCCCGGCCCCCGGGACAAACCGGGCCGCACTCACGGCGCAGGCGCCGATCTCCGCGGAGGCGCGGCCCAGAGCGTCATTCGCCTCCGGATGCTGCGGCAGGGCGATCCAGAGCCCGCCGGGCCGCAGCACTCCGGCCTTCTCCCGCGCGATCTCCGCGATCGTAGAGCCCAGCCATTCGGTGTGATCGAGAGAGATGTCGGTGACGATCGAGAGCAACGGATCGACAATGTTGGTGGCGTCCAGGCGTCCGCCCATGCCCACTTCCAGAACCGCCGTGTGAACCCGGCGAGAGGCGAAGTGCAGAAAGCCGATCGCGGTGACCGTCTCAAAGAAGCTGGGTCGTCCGGGCAGCCGACCGGCCCGCGCCAGGCTTCCCGCAGCCTCTTCCACCTGGAAAAACAGGGCCGCAAACTCCTGGTCGCCGATCGGCGCGCCATCGACCCGAATCCGCTCGTTCACCCGCACCAGGTGGGGAGAGGTATACAGGCCGGTGCGGATCCCGCTGCAGGCAAGGATGCTGGCCAGAGTGGCCGCGGTCGAGCCTTTGCCGTTGGTTCCGGCGACGAGGATGGAGGCGAACTCCTTCTGCGGGTCGCCAAGGGCCGACATCAGCGCGCGCATTTCCGCCGGATCGAACTTGCGCCGGGGCGTTCCCGGCTGAGTGTGCAGTTCGGCGCCCAGCGCGTGCAACCGGTCAACCGCCGCCGTGTAGGACATACGCCTTCCTCTTTCCCGAGGTCGAATGGAGGGCCGGATCGGCCAGGTTGTCCCGGCCGCCGTTCGGGATTGCGGCCTGGAAGTCGCGCCGGTTCCGTGTTATCGGGCGCAGCCCACGCTCATGAAATCGAGGGAGCGGATCAGAAACGGCTTCAATTCACGCCGCCCGACCACGGCGTCGAGCATGCCATGCTCCAGCAGAAACTCGGCGCGCTGGAAGCCCTCGGGCAGCTTTTGCCGGATCGTCTGCTCGATCACCCGGGGACCGGCGAAGCCGATCAACGCTCCCGGCTCCGCGATATTCAGATCCCCCAGCATGCCGAAGCTGGCGGTCACCCCGCCCGTCGTCGGATCCGAAAGCACGGAGATGAAGGGGATTCCGGCCTCGTCGAGCTGCGCAAGGCCGCTCGAAATCTTCGCCAGCTGCATCAGGCTGGCGACCCCCTCCATCATGCGCGCGCCCCCTGAGGCGGCCACAATGATCAGCGGCTGCCTTGCGGCCAGCGATCGGTCGATGGCGCGGGCGATGCTTT
>JAJYZK010000218.1 GCA_021799945.1 Acidobacteriota bacterium | reverse complement strand
CGCGCCGCCGGCCAGGATCCGGATCGTGTACAGAGCGGAGAGGACCAGCACGTCGAGCAGCGCTATGCGCTTCAGAGCGAGCGAGTATGCCACAGTCAGTCCCAGATACAGCAGAAGATACGCCTGCACGGGGGCCGGCAGGAATGCCCCTTCGGTGATAGCGGCGGCCAGAAAGAGAAGCGCGATGGCCAGACCCGCGGCAATGGATATATCTCCCGAGGCGAAGGCGCGCCGGCATTTGCCGGGGTGAAGCCGGTCGGCCTCCAGATCCAGAAGATCGTTCAGGATGTAAGTCGCTGAGCCGACGAGGCAGAAGCAGAAAAAGGTCGCGGCGGTTACCAGCATCGACGGCATTCGGAGGTCATGGGCCAGCAGCAGGGGAACGAAGACCAGGGCGTTTTTGGCCCAATGATGGATGCGGATGGCCCTGGCGAAGGCGGCTGGGCCTCCGCCGCCGTCGCGGAAGCTGCGGTGGACTTTCACCCCACGCAGCTTCAGGGCTCGGCTAAGTCCCCAGGCGGGATTCGCCACCATTGCGCGCCGGGCGCGGCGCAAAACGGGCAGGTCGGGCCTGGCGTTTCCCACATAGTCGAAGCCGGTGGTGGCGAATCGGGCTTCCAGCTCAGCAAGCTTCCGGCCGCCGGTCATGTTGATCCTCCCGTCGCTCGAGATCACGCCGGCAAAGATTCCCAGGTGGGCGGCGATGCGGCGGGCCAGCTCCGCGTCGGCTCCCGTGGCCAGGTATATTCTTCGGCCCTGGGAGCGCTCGTCCCGCAGGTATTCCAGCAGCGCTCGGTTATACGGCAGCAGATCGACATTTAAAGGAGCGGCGGAAGCCATCCTCGCTTTAACATGGGCGCGCCCCTTGAGCGCCCAGACCGGCGTCCGGAGCAGGGTCCGGGGATCGCGGCGCGCCAGCACGGCCAAAGAATCGAGCAGCGTGTCGGACTTGACCAGAGCGCCGTCCAGATTGACGCAGAGAGGAGCCTCGGATTCTATCGGGCAAGCGCATTCGGCGGCTGTTGCTTCCGGCATCCGGCGGCTCTCTCTCTGGCAGGTCTCGCGCGTGGAGCCCGGAACGCCCTTGCGAACAACGGCCCCGGCGAGGAGGATTGGCGTCGCCGCCCGGCCTTCGGGCTTCGCGTCAGGCGGGCATTCAACGTGAGGATAGCAGCGGGCGGAGGCGCTGCGGCTGGTTATCGCCTCCCTATCCGGTATTCTTTCGATTCCTTCAGACCTTTCCCGGGCTTCCCGCGTCCGAGTAGCAGGGGCTTACGGGGAACCTGCGGGCCGGGATGCGGTCGGGGCCTGGATCTGGTTTCATCGGGATTTCCGGATGCGGATTTTTTGGATGGGCGGCAGCCAACCATAGCTCCCGTTTGCCTTGAAAGCACGATTTCCCGCATCCGAGCGGCTGAATGGTCACATCATATTTTGTGGGCGTGTATGGTAGGGCGAAGGGCGGAAATGAGTTGGCCGCTCCGGGCCCACACTCCTGCGCAGGGGCGGGAACTCCGCATTCTTCGCAGTATGGAAGGCTCAGGATGAAGTTCGGCCATGCGGCGCCGCTGGAAAGAGACGAGGTAAGACGAGATGAAAGCGAGTCGATATGCAGTAAAGAACTTGAGGATCCGATGCGGACTGCTGAGAGCTGCCCTTAGCCTGGGAGTAGCCGCCCTTGCGCTGTTCTGGGGCGCGGCTGCGCCGCCTGCGGCGCTGGCGCAGGATACGGCCGTGGGCTATGCGGTGGTGACGGTAACTTCGAAATCGAAGAACGCGAATCCCATCGTCAATGTCCCCGTGCAAAACATTAAGGTGGAGCTTGACCGCAAGCCGCAGGAGGTTGTGGGAGGGCAGCCCTATCGAGGAAAAAATTCGGCCTTGCAGCTTGTGGTGCTCATGGATGAAGCTTCCCGCACCATCGTGAGCCTGCAATTGGTCGAATTGAAAAGGTTCCTGCTGAGTCTGCCGCCGAACGTGCAGGTCGCGGTGGGCTACATGATGAACGGGGAGCCGAATCTGCTGCAAAACCTCACCACCGATCACCAGGCGGTGGCGAACTCGCTGCGCCTGCCCATGGGCATCAACAGCATCAACGGCAGCCCCTATTTCTGTATTTCGGCGCTGGCCAAAGCCTGGCCCGGCCGGAACCCGGGGGTCCGCCGCGAGGTGCTGATGGTGACCGATGGATTGGATCCGTATGAACCGAGAACCTTCGATCCCAACGATCCGTATGTCCTGGCCGCGATTAGCGATGCGCAGAATGCGGGAATTGTCATTTATTCGATCTATTTCCGCGGTGTAGGGGGATTCAGCAGCCGCACCTGGGGCGTGGATGTGGGCCAGAACTATCTGACCGAGCTATCCGGAGCTACCGGCGGCATGGTGTATACCGAGGGCTTAATCGACCCGGTATCGTTCCAGCCCTTCCTCAAAGATCTTCTGATTAAGTTGCAGAACCAGTACGAGCTGAAATTTGTCACCACGCCCCGGAAAGGACTGCAATATTTCAAGGTGCAGTCAACGCTGCGGAACATCAAGTTGGACGCTCCCTCCGATGTGCCGGTAATTCTTGCTTCTCCGGGACAGTAAGGGCGGGCCGTTGGCTCGATCCCCCCATTTGTTGAACTTGATCGAAATAGATCCAAGGCATGGGTCCCGGAGGGACCCGCGCCCGTCCAACCCATCATGCACAGGGCTGCCGGGGAAAGGGTTGCCGGGCCTGCGATCTGTCCGTTGCGGAGACGATTCTCCGGGAGCTGGGGGCAGAGGGTGGATGCATGAAGCAGTTTTTCTTACGATACTGGGCTACTTCCGCTTGGATTTGTCTGGGGATCGCAATCTGCCTGGGGGCCGCTCTTAGGGCGCGAGCGCAGGGTGCGGCGCCGGCGACGAACTCGGCGACCTTTCTTGGATCCATTCAGACCATCGACGGCCGAGTGCTTTCCGTTAAGAACGACGCCGGCGCCAGCATGCAGGTGACCGTCGGCGAGCAGGCGCGGCTGATCCGGGTCGCGCCCGGGCAAAAGACCCTTGCCGGGGCCTCCGCAGTGAATTTTTCCGACCTTCAGGCGGGAGACCGGATTCTCGCCCGCGGCGCGCCGGGCCCCGGCGGAGCGGGGATCGACGCCAGCCTGGTGGTGGTGATGAAGAGCGCCGATATTGCGCAAAAACACGCCGAGGAGAGCGAAGACTGGCGGAGACACGGGGTGGGAGGGCTGGTAACGGCCGTGGATCCCTCAGCCGGCACGGTGACCCTGTCGGGAGGTCCCGGCAGGCCTTCTCTGTTGATTCGCATCTCGACGGCGACCGTGATCCGGCGCTATGCGCCCGGCTCCGTGAAATTCAGCGACGCAACGCCAGCGCCGTTATCCGCGACCAAAGTGGGGGATCAGCTCATTGCCCGGGGTGCGCGCAGCGCCGACGGCCACACCATCGACGCAGTGGAGATTGTCAGCGGGGCCTTTCGCAACTTCTCCGGCAGCGTTACAGCCGTCGATCCCGCGGCCTCGACGGTAACAATCATGGATCTGGCCGGCAAGCGGCCTGTCGTTTTGAACATCGCCGCGGACACCTCCATGAAAGCGCTCGATCCCGCTACGGCGCAGCGCATCGCGACGGTATTGAAAGGCGGCGCCGCCGGGCCGCCGGCGCGGGTGAGTGGCTCGCAGCCGGGACCCCCGGCCCGGATTCCCGGCGGACCCGGAAATCGCTCCGATTCGCAGGGCATCCAGCCACTGCTGGCCCGCGCTCCTTCCGTCGGGCTCGATGGCCTGCATAAGGGCGACGTCGTCATGGCCGTCGCCATGCAGGGCAAGACGCCGGGAACCTTCACGGCGGTGACTCTGGTCAGCGGAGTCGCCCCGATGCTTCAGGCCTCGGCCAGCGGGAGCCAGTCGCTTCTCTCCGCCTCCTGGAATGTCGGTGGCGGCGCGGCGGCCGGGGGGGACGCCAGCGGGGGTGGAGGGCAGCAGGGTCCGTAAGCTTCATTCCGGCAGGAGCGCTTGCGGCGCCCCTGCCGACATGCGGTCTATGGCCGTTCGGGCTGCGGTGGGTGGCCTGTTCCTTGCGGATTCGGTCCCGCGCCCGGCGGAGACTTGCGATGGAAATCGAGGCTGACCTGGGGCGCAGCGGTTGTTCCTGTAATCCGGAAGGGCACTTCGGCGCCGGCCCCGTTCTTTTCCAGATAATGATCGAATGGTTTGAGCAACAGGCCCTTCCAACCGCCTACCATTTGGGACACGGTGGCCTGCAGATCGGCCGTCCCGGTCAAGTTCAGACTGGACCCATCCTGACGGTACTCGCCGTTCAGACGGATGACCGTCCCGGGCACGGTGTAGTTGAGATTGGCGAGGGTCAGCAGCCCATTGGTCAGCCGAAAATCGCCCTGCATCTCCGAGGCGATCCCGCCGGACTGCGGATTGGATTTCAGGCGCGCCGCCTGACCCGGATTGCCTTGGCTTCGCAGGCTGAGCCGGTCCACGTCGGCTTGAATCTTGGCGTTGCTGAAGTGCGCGTCCCACAGGTCGAATTTTCCATTCAGATTGAGTTTTTTCGCCACATTCCCGGGTCCGGGAGGGATGTCCAGGTTGGCGCGCATGCGCACCGCTCCGGTCAAAAGAGCCGGGGTGGCGCGCACCGCCAGCGCCAGCAGATCCTCAATCCGCGCCTGATCCACGGCGACCTCCAGATCGATCTGATGGCCGGGTGTTTCCGGCGATCGCACGACTTTGCCCGTGGCCACGAAGGAGGAATGCAGGAACCAGGCTTTGACCGGCTGCAAGTAGGTGTCGCCGGTAAGTCCGTCTACGATCGCATGGAATTCGGTATGCAGAGGAACCGGGCGCCCGCTGAGCTTGATCTCGAAATCGGGCGTGTCGGTAGAACCATCCACCACGAGGGTATCGAGCGTCCCGCGATACCGCCCCTGGGAGGAGAGCGTTCCGGCGATTCCGCGCAGCGAGCCAAGGTTGGCGTGCTGAAAAGAATAGTCGCCCGCCAGCGCGGTGCTGCCCGGATCGCGGGAGTTCCAGGGGCCGAAGTAGCCGCTGCTCTGAATGTCGCCGACGGGTTTCGGGTTGGTGAGCGTTGCGGTAAAGCGCAGAGGCTTGCCGGGAGCGAGGGAGATGAGGACGAATCTCTTGATGGCGAAGGTCTCCGGAGCCTTGCCCGGCTTGTCTGTATCAATCGTGAGGACCGCATTGGCGCAACGAATCCGATCGACAGAAAGGCCCAGACCGGTTCCTCTGCCGGCCGCGGATGCGGGGGGATCGGCGGGTGACCCTGGCCCTCCAGATATGGCGCCGCCGGCTCGGGCGCTCCTGGGCGGCACGTGGACCTGCAGGCGGTCCACCTCCACCATGCCGATTCGCAGCGGAGAGCGCAGGAGGTCGAAGTAGTCGGTTCGGAATGAGAATCTGCCCACCGAGAGAATAGGCCGGTTTGCCGGCAGCCCGCGTGGATAGATGGCCAGGTTCGTCCCGACGGTTTCAAAGCCCCGCAGGAAAGAAACATGAAACTCGCCCAGCTCCACCCTGGCGTCGAATCGCGTGGAGAGGCTTTGAATGACCCTGGCCCGCAGTACCGGCTCCACGCTCCGGAGCAGGATTTCGATGGCCCCCGCCGCGAGGATCAGCAGGACCAGGCTGGAGATGCCCAGCCAGCGCAGCATCGCCCGCGGCCTTTGGGTGGGGACGGGAGAACTTGCCGTTCGTTCAACCACGCTGCCACGCCTTTCCGCGCGGGGGAGGAACTCTCAAGACGATCCGCATTCAGATTATTCTTGAGCAAAACCGGAGGGCCGGTGACGAACCCGATCTTTTCTCCTGTGGAGAGATGCGGCGGTTGGGCAATGGGAGCCGGGAAATGTTGGGAAATTCCGGAATA
>JAJYZK010000217.1:1683-5912 GCA_021799945.1 Acidobacteriota bacterium | reverse complement strand
CTTCAAGCGGAAGAAGCAATACAAGAAGCTGCAGGGGCACCGCCAGGCCTTCACGGAAGTGCGCATTCAATCCATCGAAGTGGATGGAGCGACCTACCACAGCTAGCATCAAGACGGGGATGACCCGCCTGGCGCGGGACAATCGGATGCATCCGGATGCATTGTCGATGAGGATTCGAAATGGCGCATAAAAAAGGACTGGGGAGTTCCAAGAACGGCCGCGACTCCAACGCTCAGCGGTTGGGGGTGAAGATCTTTGCCGGGCAGGTGGTGACCGGCGGCTCGATTATTGTCCGCCAGCGCGGCACCCGGCTGAAGCCCGGGTTGAATGTGGGCCGGGGAAGCGACGATACGCTCTTCGCCAAGATCGGCGGCCGGGTCAAGTTCATCGATCGCGGAAAGACCGGCCGTTTTGTCGCCGTGGAACCCGTCGCCGGGGAATCGGTCGCCGGGAAATCGGTCTAAGACCGGCGGGAGCTCCTCCGGGGATCCGCCCTTCGCAAGAGCCTTCTTGCGCCTCCGCCCATCGACTCCGCCCGCTCCGCATCCAGCCCACTCCGCACAGGCGAGGTCCGCTGCTTGAGGCTTTGCCTCACAGAGAGCCTGCGGTCGCTTGCGCACGGCGCAGGGTGAGCAGAGGCTTGCAGGCTGACGGAAAATCCGCGGCGCATGGGGCACCGCGAGCCCGCCGCAGCCGGGGCATTCGAGAGAAAATCGCCTGCAAAAGGAAAAGGCCGGATCCGCGGCGGTCCGGCCTTTGCTGGCGTTCGATCCGGCTCAGCTTGCGGCCTTCAGAGCGTTCTTGCTGAGGATGCGATCCACGACCTTTTCCACGTCGTTGAGAAAGAAATCGCCCGCCGGCGACGGCTCCGCGGAGCGAAGGCTTCCGCCGCCGAGTTCGATGGCGATCTCGTTCCAGCGAAGAAGCGGCGATCTCGCCGGCAGCGACGCAGGCATGCGGGCCGGCTCCTTCTGGATGAAATACACGCACCAGATAGCCAGGGTAAGCAGGCTCGCTCCGGAGGTGATTGCGCTGGCGGTCGAAGCCATCATGTTTCTGGAGAAGTGCAGGAAGCTGGCGCTGACCACAAGATCGTTCGCAGCCATGACTCCAAATCCAAAGCTGACGCCGAATACGCGGCTGCGATAGGAGAGCCCCAGTTTGCCCGCCGCGAGGACCAGGAAGAGCAGGAGGCAGAGGATGAATACGCTTTCGCAGCGCATAATCTGGACCACGATCGCCAGTAGGAAGTGGTAGCCCTTGCCTCCCGGCGCCAACACGCCGGAGATGGCGCCGACGAACGAGATGCCGGCAACCCAGCGGAAGGCGATGCCTCCAAGCCAGCGAAGGCCCGGCAAGGGATCCAGGGAGAACTTGAACATCTCCTGGATTACGAAGAAGATCGCGATTGCGGTGGCGAGGTAGACGACCCAGTAGGCGTAAAAATAGAAGGCGTACTCTTTCGGTTTGCTGATGGAGAAGACGAGGGTCAGGTGTAGGAGCGCATACAACACTACCCAGGAGACCAAGCGCAACGAGAAATAACTAAAGAGAGCCGGGAATCTGCGCCGCTCCTTGGAGCGCAGCAGAGCCCACAGCGCCAAGGACATCAATGCCGGTTCGGCTCCGGACATAAGTGTAAGGGCTGCGGTGGACATGAGGTCACCCCTGACAAGTATCGAGAATAACTCGAATTCGGGTGTCGCTCAACCGCAGAGTGCCCCTCCACATACAACCAAGGTGTTAGGGGGGCCGGAGCCGGGTACCAAAGGCACTTCTACTCGTACCGAAAATCTGTTACAGGCCGCAGCTTTGGTCAGGGGTGCAGGTGGGAACCGGCAGACCGTTGGCGACAACCAGGCTGTGGGCGGCCGGGGCGGCGGATGCGGTCTTGGGGATAAAGGAGCTGGCGAAGGCGCCGGCGAGGACGAGGGCGAAGACGGAAGCGCGAACGATGAGTTTCATGTTGAGGTTACCTCCGGGGAATTTTTGTGTAGTTCATTTCGGAACTGAACGAAAATGAGGATACAGTCACGGTAGCAGTTAAGCCTATTGTTTTCATGCATATTGCAAGGTATAAAATCGTTAAGGTACATAAGTACCCAAATTTATGATCACTAAAGTAATCATAATAAACCTATCTTAAGTACCCTACTTACAATCGGTGCCGCGCGTCTAGGTAATAGATTTGGCTGGCTTCAGGACGCTGAATCCAGGAATGAGACGAAAAATCCATGTTTCCTGCCCGGTTTCCTGTCCGGGCGGCGAATCGTCGTCCCCGCGGGGAGGGCCCGGCGGCGTGGCGTCCCGCGCCCCGCAGGGTGGCGGCGGGCTGCGGCGTGGTAGAATGGAGCAGCCGTTGAACGTCGGGCTTTGTGTTATAAGACCTATTTTTTTCTGTAAGTTATGGGCGTCCCAGGGTCGCTCCGAGACCGCCGCCGCTGGAGTTTCATGTCCACCGAAGAACTGACCCTCACCCCCGCCGCGCCGCCTGCGCTCATGCGCGAAACGCCCACCTCGCAGGGAACCTACACGGGCGACAACATTCAAGTGCTGGAGGGGTTGACGGCGGTGCGGCTGCGGCCGGCGATGTATATCGGCTCCACGGGGGCGCAGGGCCTGCACCATCTGGTGTACGAAGTGGTGGACAACTCCGTCGACGAGGCGCTGGCCGGGTACGCCAGCCACATCGAGGTGACCATTCACATCGATAACTCGGTCACAGTGGTGGACGATGGACGGGGCATCCCCATCGACGAAATGGAGGTGCCCGGCGGCGAGCGCATGCCGGCGGTGCAGGTGGTGCTCACCAAGTTGCATGCGGGGGGCAAGTTCGACTCCTCCGCGTACAAGGTCTCCGGCGGCCTGCATGGAGTGGGCGTTTCCTGCGTCAACGCGCTGAGCGAGGAGTTCAGCGTGGAGATCTGGAAGGACAACCACACCTACGAGCAGGACTACGCCAAGGGCATTCCCATCTCCAAGCTGCGGCAGACGGGGACCACCAAGAAGCGCGGAACCAAGATTCATTTTCTTCCGGACCGCTCGATCTTCAGCGTGACCGAATACGGCTACGACACGCTGGCCCAGCGTCTGCGCGAGCTGGCCTTTCTCAACAAGGGCCTGGAGATTGTCCTCACCGACGAGCGGGCCAGCGACGCCAAGAGCGGAGAGGCCAAGCGGGCGGAGTTCAAGTACTCCGGCGGCATCGCGGAGTTCATCAAGCATCTGAATCGCGGCAGACAGGTGCTGCACGAGAAGCCGATTCATATGGAGTCGGAGCGGGACGGGGTGGAGCTGGACATCGCCCTGCAGTACAACGACAGTTATTCGGAGTCCGTATTCAGCTTCGCCAACAACATCAATACGGTGGATGGCGGGACGCATCTATCCGGATTCCGCACCGCGCTCACCCGCACCATCAACAGCGCCGGCCAGCAGATGGGCTTGTTCAAGGATGTAAAGGAGAATCTCTCCGGCGACGATGTGCGCGAGGGGCTGGTGGCGGTGGTCAGCGTAAAGCTGCCGCAGCCGCAGTTCGAGGGGCAGACCAAGGGCAAATTGAACTCCGATATCGCGGGGACGGTGCAGGCCTTCGTCAACGAGCGGCTGGGCATGTTCCTGGAGCAGAACCCTCCGGTGGCCAAGCGCATCATCAACAAGGCGATCGAGGCCTCCCGGGCGCGCGAGGCGGCAAGAAAGGCGCGCGATCTCACGCGGCGCAAGGGAGCCTTGGATGGAGGAGGGCTGCCCGGGAAGCTGGCGGATTGCAGCGAGCGGCAGCCCGACAATTGCGAGCTATACCTGGTGGAGGGCGAGTCCGCGGGCGGGACGGCCAAGCAGGGGCGCGACCGCAAGTTCCAGGCCGTGCTGCCGCTCAAGGGCAAGATCCTCAACGTGGAGAAGGCGCGCTACGACAAAATGCTGGGCCACGAGGAGATTCGCGCCATGATCACCGCGCTCGGCTGCGGCATCGGCAAGGACGACTTCGATGCGGCCAAGCTGCGCTACGGCAAGGTGATCCTGATGACCGACGCCGATGTGGACGGCTCGCACATCCGCACCCTTCTGCTCACATTTTTCTTTCGGCACATGCAGGATCTCATCCGCCAGGACCATGTCTACATCGCGCAGCCCCCGCTCTACCGCATCAAGAAAGGCAAGTTCGAGCAATACATCAAAGACGATCGCGAATTCGTGCGGGTGATGGTGAAGCGCGCCTCCGACGGCA
>JAJYZK010000217.1:0-1673 GCA_021799945.1 Acidobacteriota bacterium | reverse complement strand
GCTACGGCGCGGCCGGAAAGAAGCTGGAAGGGGCGGATCTGACCCGGTTCATGGGGCAGCTCAACGAATATCTCGGCTTCTTTGAGAAGGCCAATAAGCGGTTGCGCAACGAGGAGATCACGGAGTTGCTCTGCCGGCTGGACCTGGCCCGCCGGGGGGACTTCGAAGGCCTCGGCGCGCCCCCGGCCAAGCTAGTGAAGCTGCACGCGGAGCTGGAAAAAATCTCCCGCCGGTTGCAGTTCAAGGCCCTGCGGAAGCCGGAGTATGACGAAGAGCATCAGACTTGGTCGCTCACCTTCCAGGACAATCAGGGCGCGGAGCGGCGCATCGACTGGAATCTGGCCTCCTCGCCCGAGTGCCGGCAGATGATGGCCAAGCACCATCAGATCCGGGAGGAGCTGGAGCCCCCGTTCGTCATCGAATATGCGTGAAGGTCCTCCGAGCCGGCGCCGGGCGACGCCGGAGCGGAAGCTGCGGCCGGCGAGCAGGCGGCCAGGCAGAAGAAATCCGCGCGGCCCGGGGCCGAACCGGTGAGCAAGGCCACCCCGCGCGAGCTCTTCGATTACGTCATCGAACAGGGCCGGCGCGACTACCAGGTGCAGCGTTACAAGGGCCTGGGCGAAATGACCTCCGGCCAGCTTTGGGAGACGACGATGGATCCCGAACGCCGGACTCTGCTCTCCGTCAAGCTCGAAGACCTGGCGGGCGCCGAGGAGATCTTCACGACGCTGATGGGCGAGGATGTCGAGGCGCGCCGCCGGTTCATCGAGGAGAACGCGCTGGACGTGAAGAATCTGGATATCTGATCCTCGTCCTCAATTCCTGGAATCCATCGCCGCCCTCGCGGGAACCTCGCTTTGGGCTGTCCCTTCCATCGGGGCGCCAAGGCGCCGCTGAGGCCGGTGCTACCATCCGGCCATGGCGCTGCTTGAACTTCGCGGCATCTCCAAGTCTTATCCGCGGACTGCGGGCTGGCTGCAGTGGCGCAGCCGCGAGAGCCGGGTGGTCGACAACGTCAGCTTCGCGATCGACGGCGGGGAAACGCTGGGCCTGGTCGGGGAGTCGGGCTCGGGAAAGAGCACCGTGGCCAGGATTGCCCTGGGCCTTCTTCCTCCAACCTCCGGCGAGGCGTTCTTCGGCGGCCAGAGCGTCACCCATGCCTCGGGCGCCGGTCTGCGCCGGCTGCGGCGCCGGATGCAGCCGGTTTTTCAGGATCCCTTTGCGGCCCTGAACCCGCGCATGACGGTGGCCGCCATCCTGGCCGAGCCCGGCCGAATTCATCGCAGCGCAGGCCTGGCTCCGCGCTCGGTCGGCGACCTGCTGGGCGAGGTGGGCATGGACGCCTCCGCCCTTCCTCGCTTCCCCCACGAATTCTCCGGCGGCCAGCGGCAGCGCATCAACATAGCGCGGGCCCTGGCTCTGCGGCCGGAGCTGCTGGTGCTGGACGAGCCCCTCTCGGCCCTGGATGTGAGCGTGGCGGCGCAGATCGCCAATCTGCTGCGGCAGCTTCAGCGCAGCCTCGGGCTCAGCTATCTGTTCATTTCCCACTCCATGCCGCTGGTCCGCTATTTATCGGCGCGAATCGCCGTAATGCGGGCCGGGCGGTTGGTGGAGGTTGGGGAGAGCGAGTCAATCTGTCGGCAGCCCCGGGATCCGTACACCCGCCTGCTGGT
>JAJYZK010000216.1 GCA_021799945.1 Acidobacteriota bacterium | reverse complement strand
CCGCATCGATGTGCGAATTCCCGGTAAGGTGGAAGTCCGCTTCCTGCAAGATGGGCTTGAGCGTTTCCAGGTCTTCTTCCGACTTGCGCAGCGACCCGTCGAACTTCTGCTGGTCGTTTGTGTCCAGCGCGTTCAGGTCCACATCGCCAATGGCTTTCTCCAATGCCGCCTTCGCTGTCGTCGCGTTATTGGCCAGACTGGGGACAAGCAGCGCCGCAGTGACGAATTCGGTATACAGAACCTCCGGATTGGGCCGGTTCCCGGAAAAATCGACATGCATGCGGATGGCGGGTATGTCCATTGGCTGCGAAGTTTCCCCAATCCTGACCGCGACCAGCAGCCGGTCGCCGGGTTTTGCGGAGTCGAAAAGGACGACCGGCTCCATTGCCTCGCCCATGGCGACCGTTCTCCCGTTGAAATAGAGCGCCAGATCGGCATCCTCGAAACCCCGTATCCATATACGGGTTCCCGTCAGGTCATACCCGTCGAGGGTCTTCGGGACCTCGATCCATTGCCGGAGCCAGACCTCGCCGGTTGTATTTACCCGGGTGGGCGGTTGGATTTTTTGCCAGGAGGAATCGTCCAGGCCCACCGACTGCCCGTTGGCCACGGCGCCTGCGTGATATCGCCAGTCGTTTGCAGGAAAAGATCTCAACCTGGATAGCCGCGCAATCACTGCCTGGGATTGGCCTGAAAGGGACTTCAAGGCGTCCGCCGTTTGCTGCGGGGCAAATTCGTTGGCCAGGCGAGCTCGTTCAGTCTGTTGGGCCGGTAGGGTTGAAGAAAGCAAAAGAGCGGACAAACAGAACAGTGCCCCGGCAAAAATCGCGCGATGCAAACGCCGAACTCGTATAAGAGAGGACCGGGCACACATAGTTAGCTCCTGAAACATCCTTGGATTGCAAAGAAAATCTCTTCGCGTCCTCGACACAAAAGAACGCAGAGTTAGACATCTCTTAGGTAGCCTCCGGGACTTTCCAATACGCTCCAATAGCAAGAATCCTTTCGCTGAATCGCGGCGCTTACTGCACAGTAAAACTCTCTTGCAGTGGAACATTGGCCGAGGAGTCGCCGACATAGACGATAAATTTGCCTGGATCCACCTTCCAGTCGTGAATGTCGGCGCCCCAATACGCCATCGACCGCCTGTCGAGGGTCACCGTGACGTGGCGCGATTCGCCCGGCGCCAGCATCACGCGAGAGAATCCCTTCAGCTCCTTTACCGGACGAGGTACGGTCGCAGAAGGATCGCCGACGTATACTTCAGCGACATCAGCTCCAGCGTGCGCACCGGTATTCTTCACGTCGAAGCCCAGGGTAACGGGACCGCTCGAAGAAACGCTCCTGGGCGTCACGGTAAGGTTGCGGAAGGCGAAGCGAGTATAAGACATGCCAAAGCCAAAGGGAAAGAGCGGCTTCACGTTATTTTTCTCGTAATAGCGATAGCCCAGAAAGATCCCCTCCGAGTACTTCACATCGCGCGCGCCGGGTTGCTCGTAATAATTCTTGTAGACCGGATCATCCTCAATTTTTTCCTCCCAACTGATGGGCAGCTTGCCCGATGGATTCACGTCGCCGAAGAGGATTCCGGTCAAAGCGTTGCCTGCCTCCTGTCCACCGTACCAGGTATCTAACAGCACGGGGGTCTTCTCGATCCATCCGCGGGTGGCGACGCTGCCGCCCGCCGTCAGGGTGACAATCGTGCGGGGATTGACGGCGGCAATAGCCTGAATCAGATCCTGCTGCCCAAATGGAAGCTGGTAGGTGCGGTCAGAACCCTCCGACTCCATATGCGGACCGAAGCCGACGGAAACCACCGCGACATCCGCCATCTTGGCCAAGCTGACCGCTTCCGGATCGACGATCCGGTTTTCGGCAATTACGCCAAGCCCGGCGAGCACCTGGTCGGTCCTGGGCCAATAGATGAACTGCACATGGACTGGTTTGCCGGCTTCGAGCGTTCGCTGCGCCGACTGCGTCTCCCGGCGTCCTCCGTGTTGGGCTTGTTCCAGAATCTGTTTGCCGTCCACCAGAAGCCGATAACGGTCTTTTTTCAACCCGGCTGCGACGAACCGGTACGCGCCGGAACTCTTAGGAACGAAGTACCCGCCCCATTCCACGCGGCGCGGCGTGGCGGCGCGACTCTTCCTCCCCCACAGTCCATTCGACCAGTTGGCCACATGCGAATCCAGCCCGGAGGAGACCTTCTCATTGGCAGCGTCGATATATTCATTGCGTAGAAGGCCGGGCTCTTTGCAGGTCGGGTCAACACACCAATCGGTTTGCTCAAAGATGGTCAACGGACTCTTGACGCCAGGATCCCAGTACACCTTGATCGCCGGCGTCAGCGCGTTGCTCAACCCCGTCATAAAGCTGACTGGGGCAAACGCCGTCACTTCGGCGCTGCCGCCTCCGCCCGGCTCCGCCGGGTAGGCATCCGGCCCAAGGATCGCGATGGAGTGAATGTTTTGACGTGAGAGCGGCAGGATGTCGCCGTCATTTTTCAGAAGGACCGCGCCCTCTTCGGCTGCCTCGAGCGTTACGGCATCCGCCTGCTGGTTGAAGAGCGGAATGTTGAGGTTGGTCTGATCGTGGTCGAAAAAGCCGAACTGCATCGCGGTGCGCAGGATGCGGCGAACTTTTTGGTCGATGATCGACTCGGAAACCTTGCCGCTCTGGATGGCTGGCAGAAGGGTGTCGGCATTCATGAACTTGCCGGAAGGCATTTCCAGGTCCAGCCCACCATTCGCCGCCGCTACGCCGTCATGGGCCGCACCCCAGTCCGACATCACAATGCCGCGAAACCCCCAGTCTTTTCTGAGCACCTGGTTGTTGAGGAATCCGTTCTGCGTGGCGTGCTCGCCGTCGATCAGATTGTAAGAGTCCATCACCGATCCGACGTGGCCCTGCTTCACTGCAGCTTCAAACGCCGGCAAATAGATCTCCCTAAGCGTGCGTTCATCGATGATCGAATTGATTTTGCCCCGGTCGTACTCCGAGTTGTTCGCATCGAAATGCTTAACCGTGGCAATCACGTTTTGACTCTGAACGCCTTCAATGTAATGGGCCGCTATCTGCCCGGCAAGATAGGGATCTTCTCCAAAGTACTCGAAGTTGCGGCCATTTACCGGAGCGCGATAGATGTTCACTCCCGGCCCAAGCAAAAAATTCACGCCGCGTGCGCGCGCATCCTCGCCGAGCATGACGCCGACCTGTTCAGCCAGGGCGGTGTCCCAGCTCGCCGCCAGGTTGATGCCTGCTGCATAGGCCGTCGATGGTCCCCACGAACGCACTCCCATGGGCCCATCGGACATCTTAAGCTTTGGCAAACCGATGCTTGGTTCATTGCGGACGAAATTGCCGTACCGGTCTTCGCCCCCGATCAACGCGATCTTTTGCGCAAGGGTCAGCTTCTTCACCATCGCGTCGATCTTCTGCTCCATGATGGGAGTGATCGGCTGCGGGCCTTGCGCCGCAGCCCGCTGATTCATCGTCATTGCGCCTGCCAGGAAGAGCGAAGCCGGCCAGATAAGACACTTGTGTAGATGGAGAGTTCTGCGCATTCTTAAAATCTGCTTCTTTCCGATTGACAATGGTTCCCGCATGTTTTGCTGACCTAACCTACGGCCCAGCTTCCTCCGTCCGTACCGGCCCGATCGAGCCGGAACGGCATCCTTCTCCGCAAACGCGTCGAAGAGGGTAGAACATGGCCGAGACACACGTAAATGCGGATTTCGCTTGTATTTCAGATCTTGATGAGAATCTGTGGAAGTAGCCATTTGAGGCGGCTTCCTGAATTGCGACGAGTACGGTTCTGGCGGCGGCCAAGCGTTGGGCTTTGAGCGGCGGGTAATTGAGATTTCGATAGCCCCTAACCGCGCTTGAGCAGGGCTTTGATATATCCGTGGACAGCCTCGCCCGCGCCCAGCGGAACCTTGGCCCGGGAGTAGTTGCGGATGCCGGCAGCCGGCGATTCAACGCGAACCGGGCATTGCGTTGTTGCTTCTCACGCCGCGCCTCCTCGATGGCGTGGCCGGAGTGCTGCCGGATGTAGAACTTGCCGTAAACGATGCGGCATCCGGGGAGCCGCTCTGCGATGCTCCTGCGGAACGGCTCCCACAGATCCACGCAGGCCGCCACGACCGCCGAAGGCTGGAAGGCGCTCAAATCCCGGTTGAAAAAGCCGTTCAGCGTCTCCTTCTTGCGTTGCGCGCCGAACCACCGCGGCTCGCCCGTCGCCAGGTTGCTCCCCACGGCGACGAACTTCCGCGTCCTGCCCAGGCAGATCTCGTCTGCGCTCATCTGGCGCAGCGGCGGTTTTTTGCGCGCCGCCGCCCGATACTCCAGATGACGCGGAGCAATGGCTCGCACCGTGCTCGCCGCAAGGGCAAGCTGGCGGGCCACGCGGGTGGCCGCCGCGCTCTTGCAAGCCTCGCCCACTGCGTCCTCGAAGTGCTTGCCGAAAGGCGCTTTCCAGGGAAGCAACGGGGCCTTCTCTGTTTTCACGCCAAAAACGGGCGGCGCACGCGGCGCCGCTCGACCACTACCATCGTCTACTGCGTGTTGGCCGGCTGCGCAGAACCCACAGCCTCAGCCGCTTGCCGGCTTCGGCGGTCTCATGCCGGTTGACCTTGAAACCCGCCGAAATCAAGCGGCTTTGCAGCTTCCTGCGCAGCGCCGGTTTTTGAAAGGACGCCAATAGCGCCGTTAAAATTCTATTCGGAAGGTTGCCTGGCCCTGCCGATTGCTAATCTGCGACGACGAATTCGTAATCATCCCAAAAGTGGAATCGCTGATGTTGTTATCGGGGGCTTGGAGTTGTGTTCGGTTGAAGGCATTGAAGTAGTCCACTCGCAAAGTAAGGACCACTCCATCCGTAATATGAAAGTACTTCATCGCGTCGAAATCTTCTATCCGTAGAGGTGGCGTACGGATGCTTCCATAGTTGCGCTTTGTATTGCCTAAGCAGTACTGGCACGAGGGCGTGAAGGCATTGGTGGTGAACTGGACAGGCTGGGTCGCCAACTGACCGGTAAAATATTCTCTGGTGAGATTGTAATTGAATGTCTTTCTTTTCACTCCCGGCACAATGTTCGGCCGATTGACGCCATCTCCGCTAGCGCTCGTCGCCATCAAGACAACATTGTTTTCGCTCAGTCCGTTAGGGCTGCCGCCGAAATAATTCATGATTCCAGCCACCTGCCACCCTCCCAAGACCTTATCTACCAAGCCCCTGGAATGCAGATATTTCTGCCCGACCCCAATCGGAAGTTGGTAAGTCCAGTCGAACTTGGCCAGATACTTTTGATCGGTAGTCGACGGAGACCATTCTAGAGCCTGGTTGTATGTATTTTCCGGATTGTTATCCGTGACTGTAATTCCATAGTCCGCGTTCGCCATGTTCCGCGCCATCGTCAAGGATGCAAGGTAGCTAATGCCGCTCGTAAAGCGTTTCTCTGCCTGCACCTCCAAAGCATTGTAGAAGGTGGTCGCGGCCTGGTCGAAGTGGTTGCTGAGACCCGAGAATTGCGGATACGGAAGGAGCGCCTGCTGAACGATGGCGCTCCCCCCAAAATCGTTGATAAAGTTCGGATATGGGACGGGAACAGGCGGCAGCCCCGCCGCTTGCAGCTGCTGGGCCAGGCCCGGAGTATTGATCATATCGCCTAAAAATGGCCCGTATTTCAGATCGGCTGGAGTTAGCTGGTGGGGTTGGTTCAAGGAAGACGGAAGGTGGAGAATGCGGTTGCCGATATACGCCACCGTCAGGAACTGCTGCCACGGAAGTTGCCGCGGCAGGGTCAGGTTCCATTGCTGGGTATACGGAGCAAGCCCCGCTTTTTGGGGATCGATCAAGCGTAGGAAACCCCCATTGGCCATCGTTGGACTGAACGGCGTGGGTGGCGGATCGGGCATGGGGA
>JAJYZK010000215.1 GCA_021799945.1 Acidobacteriota bacterium | reverse complement strand
AATGAGCGCTTCATCGCCAAGTTGGAAACCGACCCGCTGCATGCCTGCGCCTCCGGTCGATGCATGGTAAGCTCTGTCGTTAAGAGCTTGAGAGCATGCGCCGCAGTCTGTCCCCCGATTGAGAGACATGCGAGCTACAGCCGCGATCATTCGCGACTGTCGTTGATTCGCTTGCGAGTTCGAAGAACTCCTGCTTCGGAGAAGTCCATGCCCAAACGCCCTCAATCTAGACCGAGGCAGGCGGGTGATCGAAAACCAGCCGCGCCTCCGGCAAAAAATTCTGAATCCAAAAACTCCTGGAAAAGCGGCTCGCGATCGGCCATGATCGGCGCTCTCACTACGGCCTTGCTGACCCTCGGCGGCATGTGCGCCACGTACTTCTTTGACACTGGTCCGGCCAGATTGAAGTCCGTTGGGGTCCAGCGCCTCGCAGAGGTCACGGCTGCGGGCGTGGTTTTGCGAGCCCGAGTAGATTATGTGGGGCTATCGAACGCGGTCGAAAAGCGCTCAGTGGATCGAATCGAGAAACTCCAGCCGTTCGCCGGGGAGATAGGGCGTTTGCGGGAACTCGAATCGAGCCAAGCGTCGAGGGAGCTGCATCTTCTCTCCGCTCCCTCGCGTCTTCAAATTGAGGCGGATAAAGGGCGCTTGGGCGTTTACACGCCCGCAATGACCGGGCTATCGAACCCGGTTCTCCAGATCCATCTCAAGTCACTCGATGACGAGTTGGCGATGTGGAGCTCGCTCGATGAGCTTTTGGAACGCGTCGAGCATGATGGGGCCGGTAGTCGCGCCGCACACGAGGGCTGGGATGAATGGATGAAACACCTGTTGGCGGTGAACGGGGACAATGCCGGAATCGAGCAAGCGGATGCAGCAGCGCTCGCTCGGGTTCCGGCCGAGCGGCAACACCTGGCGGAGCAGGAATCTGAAGCGCTCGAAGAGATCGCTCTCCTGACGCGACATCTTGCGCTTGCCGGTTTGGGTCTAGCTTTCTCGCTCATAGGCCTCTCCGCCATCGTCGTGGCGGTTTTCGATCTTCACGTTCTTTTCCTGAACCGCATGCGTGGCGTCCACAGCTGAGCTTCCGGTTTCGCGGCAATAGGCAGATGAATGCACCATCGCCGAGTCGCTCAGCGAGCCAACGGCTTCTCGGCCTGCCGTTCGGGGCCGGATGGAGCCGTCCATCACCCGGCGCTTCTGAACGTGAGGGGATTTAGGCTCGGTGGGTTGGCAGAGGGGAGAGAGGCGACAAAATAAGGCCAGCGGAGACGCTCGAGCGTCGATCCGCTGGCTTGACCTTGCCGATGCCGGGGCGGCGGTCTGATCTCAGTGTGGACTACAACGGGTGGCCGACTACGGTTGATTAATAGAGAGCGTTGGTGATTTCAACCTCCAGGCTCACGGGAACAGCGACCGGTTGGTTATCGATCGTCCCCGGCGCGAACCGGTATTGGCTCACCGATGCGAGCACGGCTTGGTTGAGCCCGACGAAGGAGGATCGTACGATCTTCAGGTCGGTGGGTTTGCCGGCTGGATCGACAATCATGGATACGACAAATTTGGAGCCGTTGGAGATCCATTCCCTTGCCTGTGCGTCGGCGACGAAATCGGAGGAGCGGATCAACCGTGGAGCGACGACTCCGGTGGATACTCGATGGACGTTTTCGGCGGTAACGGCCATGGTGGTGGCAGGCGGATTTGCCTGAGCGTGAAGCAGAAACGTGGGGAGGGCGAGCGCTGCAAGCATTACTTTACGCATCATGTTCAGTCTCCTGTTCACGGGTACCCATCACCACTTTACGATTTGACAATAACGATTGTCAATAATAAAGTTTTTAAAATTGTAAAGTGCTCATTTTTAGATAGTTAATTCTCAGAAATCGAGAATTGATGCTTGGAATTTAAAAAGGTGTGAATTTTTCTGCGGTCTGCGCTCTTTCGCCGAATGGCCCCCGTTGGGGGCGTCCCGAGCCTCAGTGGAGCATCCGCCGGGGCCGGCAGGGCCGGATTGCGCTCGCCAACTCCGGCGCGGGCGCAAGCGTAGGCGGGCGCCGCGCCGCCCGGCATATTCGATCATTCACGATTACGAATTCCCGTTGCGGCGTGTGGCTGGACGAGTGTGGTTCGAGGCGTGTGGGTTGAAGCTTGCGGATCGCGCGATTGGCGGCGGCGCGAGGCCGGGTTACCGGCCTCCGGGTGCGGCCCTGCGCCGCTTCCCGGCCGGGCCTTTGCCCGCTGCCGATTCTGCTTGCGCCCGGCGAGATGCGGCCTTCCCGCGGGCGAGAGCCCGCACTCGGCGCTGAATTTCCGGCGGCGAATACATTGTTCCCCGGCAGCATGCGGCCCCGCAGAAGCAGCAGGCCTCATCTTCATCGCCGTCGTACAGGTTGTAATCGTAGGTCAGCTCCTCACCCGGCGCGATGTCCCGCAGGGCCACAATCCAGATCCTGCCCCGCCGCTCGTCCGTCTCGCAGTTCGGGTCGCAGGAATGGTTGATGAACATCGCGGTCCCGTGGCCGTCGATGACCATGGAGCCGTCGCCGACGCCGAACAGGTAGGTGGTGGGTGAGTTCCGGTAGCGCGCGTCCGCTTCCCGCTTGCCGATGCGCGGGCCGGTGTATTCCACCACCTGGGCGCCCTTGCGGATGGGTGAGGTTGTATAGCAACCGGCGGCATGGATTTTGGACGAACGGATCAGCAAGCCCATGAGTTCAGGTCAATCTCCCAGTCGGCGCCTTGCGGCTTCGGAATTGCGCCGAGTATACCAACTCCGATGGCTGCTCCCGCGCATCCCTTCTGCGCCCGCCGGCGTCTACTACAATAAGAAGCGCCATGCGCAGGGTTCTGCTCATCGCCGGGATGGCGGCCATCGCCGCTTGTTTTTCGGGAACCGGAGCGCTGCTGCCCCGAGCCTGCGCCCAGCAGCAGAGCCAATCCTCGCAACAGGCAAGCCCGCCCGCCTCGCAGAGCGGGAAATCCGCACCGGCCAAGAAAGGCGCGCCAACCTCCGGCTCCACTTCTTCCTCCTCCAATGCGGCGCCGAGCCCAAAGAAGCCCAGTGAGGCGGATAGCAATCCCTTTCCGGAAGATGTTTCGCGCGCCGCGGCCGGTGAGGCGAACGGATCCTCCTCGTCCGACGGCGGAAAATCCGGCAAGTCCAGTTCGACGGCCCAGGACAACCCGTTTCCCGAGGCCGTTTCCCAAGACGCTGCGCGGCAGGCAGGGGACAACTCTGGAGCGCAGGGGACGGAAGATGCCGGCCCGGGATCCCGGTCGAGTTCGAGCCGGTCTTCGTCCTCGTCGTCGTCTTCTTCGTCGTCGTCCGCGTCCTCGTCCTCATCTTCTTTTTCGTTGAACGATACCGAGTCGATCCTGAACCCCAATCCGCCGCCTGGCCGTCCCGATCCGGCGCGGGCCAAAGAAGATATCCAGGTAGCCGCCTTCTATATTGGATCCGGCGATTATCAAGGGGCTTTTCTGCGCTACAAGGATGCATTTGCCGCGGACCCCGGTTCGATCCAGGCGCTCTTCGGAATGGCCGAGGCCGCCCGTCTCATGGGGAGGATCGCCGAGGCGCGACGCGACTACAAGCTCTACTTGTCCATTGAGCCGAAGGGTGGCGAGTCCAAAAAGGCGCTGAAGGCCCTGGCGTCGCTTCCGCCCGGATGATTCAGGGAAAGAAGCGCAGATACCAGCGCAGCGCGCCTCCGCCGGCGAAGAGGCTGTAGAGCGCGGCGGCGGAAAGAAAGGCGCCGAAGGGAATCATCGTCGGACCTGAATCCGAACCCGGATTCGGACCGGCGGTGGGCGGGAGAGCCGGAGTTGCGCGCCGGCGCCTGGCCGCGATGAGCGCGAGGCCATAGAGCGCGCCGGCCGCCACGGCCGCGAAAAAGGCCAGAGCCGTCAGGGCCGGGCCGAGCCACGCCACAAGCATCGCCGTCAGTTTTACATCTCCTCCGCCCATGCCGGCCCTTCGCCGCAGCAGCCAGTAGGCCCCCATCAGCAGCAGAAGCAGCCCGGCGGCGGCGGCGGCCTCCAGCGAGGCCCACAGGACCGCGCGCAATCCGCCCAGCAGCGCGAACCGCCCGCTCCCCGGCCCGGCCGCGGCAAACCCTCGGGCTCCATCGAAGATCAGACCGAGGAACAATCCCGGAAGGGTAAACCGGTCGGGCAGCAGGAAGCTCTCCGCGTCCATCAGAGAGAGGCCCAGCAGCAAGAAACAGAAGAGAGCCCAAAAGGCGGCTACCCAGACCGGATGGAAGCGCAGCCAACAACCGAGAAAGAGCGCCGCAGTCGCAATTTCCACCATTGGATACCGCGGCGATATGTTCTGCCCACAGGCTCTGCACCGCGCCCGCAGCAGGATCCAGCTCAGGACGGGAATATTGTCCCAGGCGTGGATGGAGCGGCCGCAGTGCGGGCAGCGCGAACGCGGATGGACCACGGACTCGCCCCGGGGCATGCGGTGAATGCAGACATTGAGAAAGCTGCCTGCGGCGAGGCCCAGGAGCAGCGAGGCGAGGCAGGGCGCCAGGCCGGCCGGATTGGGAGGGAGGGTGAAAGGGAGCACAAATCCCCACCCGCGCGCGAAGTGAGACCGGATGCCGGGAATCTCCTGCGGGCGGAATGATTGGAATGATTAGGAGAGTATGGCCTTGGCCGGTCCCGATGCAAATTCCGGCGGCCCGGACATCGGGTAGAGTTGAGCCATGAGCACCCAAGATGGTTCCGGAGCGAGCCCGGGCGAGCTTTTCACCGAGTCGGTCTCCGTCATGCGGCGGCTGCGCGGACCGGGAGGCTGTCCCTGGGACCGGGAGCAGACCTTCGATTCTCTCCGCAAGCACACCCTGGAGGAGGCGTACGAAGTCCTCGACGCCATCGAGAGGCGCCACTGGAAGGATCTCTGCGAAGAACTCGGCGATTTGCAACTGCAGGTTCTGTTTCATGCGCAGGTTGCGGCGGAGGCCGGATATTTCGACATCGCAGACGTGATTCAGGCATTGAACCAGAAGCTGGTTCGCCGGCATCCGCACATTTTCGGAGCTCCGGCGCAGCAGGATGCGGAGATTGCCGTCTCTCAGGTCTTGCAGACCTGGGAAAGCATTAAGAGATTGGAGAAGGCGGGACGGGAGCCGAGCTCCGCGCTCGATGCGGTTCCCCGCGCTCTGCCGGCTCTGGCCGAAGCGCACAAGCTGGGCTCCAAGGCGGCGGGAGTCGGGTTCGACTGGACCGACGCGGAGGGGGTATTCGCCAAGCTTCACGAGGAGATTGCGGAGCTTCGGCAGGCGATTCGGGAGGAAGCGGAGCCGTCTCCGCCGGGGGCGCGGCAGACGGGCGCCGCCGCCATCGCCTCGGAATTGGGGGATCTGCTCTTCTCGGCGGTCAATCTGGCGCGGCGCCTCAAGGTGGATGCCGAGCTGGCGCTGCGCGGGGCGAATGCGAAGTTTCGCCGTCGCTTCGCCGGGATGGAGGCCGCGGCTGCGGGCCCTTTGAGCTCTCGGTCTCCGGAAGAGTTGGAAGCGCTTTGGGATAAGGCGAAGGCTCTCGAGCGCGCGGGACCGGAGCCGGTGGGCTGAGCCTCGACGACGGGGGCGGACAAGCGGATGCTGGACATGTTCCAAAACGGGTCGAACCCACGAGCCCGTCGCCCGATCCTGCATCCTGGCGCCCCGTTTCGCAGATTCTCCGGCAGTTATACGCCGGCCCACGGGCGATGCGGTGGATTTTCCTCTCGCAGCTAGTGGTAGTCTCAGGGCAGCAGCCGGACGACCATCATGAGCCAGGAATTTCGGGCGCTTCCCTTCCTCACTCCATGCAAGCTCTCCAACCGCACACAGACAGGTGTTCGATGAAGATTGACGCTATCATTCTGCGCGAAATCGGCATGCCGCTGGTCGTTCCATTCGCCACCAGCTTCGGCGAGACCACGG
>JAJYZK010000214.1 GCA_021799945.1 Acidobacteriota bacterium | reverse complement strand
CATGCGCATTGCCTCGCGAGTTTCCTGCCTAGTCGGTTCCTTGGCCGCCTGCGTTTTCGCCGCCCTGGCGGTCTCCGCCTGCGGACCTGCGGCGCGGGCGCAATCGGCTCCCGCGCTGCCGAAGATTGTGAATCAGGATGGGCACTCGGCGTTGATGCTCGACGGCGCGCCCTACCTCATTCTCGGTGCGCAAATTCATAATTCCAGTTCCTGGGAGGATGCCTTGCCCAAGGTCTGGACCCTGACCGAGGGCTTGAACGCCAACACGATCGAGGCGCCCATCTACTGGGAGCAAATGGAACAGCAGCAGGGACAATTCGACTTTTCCACCGCGGATATGCTCATACAGCAGGCCAGAGAACACCATGTGCGCCTGGTGCTTCTCTGGTTCGGCACATGGAAGAACGGGCGCGACCATTATGTTCCCGAATGGATCAAAACGAACACCGAGAAATACCCTCTGGCGATGACCCGCGACGGAGACAAGATCGACGTGCTGTCGCCCTATTCTGAGAATTCCTTGAATGCGGATAAGGCGGCCTTCGCCGCGCTGATGCGCCACATTAAACAGATCGACGGGACGCAGCAGACGGTGATTATGGTGCAGGTGGAGAACGAAACGGGACTGCTCGGCTCCATGCGCGATTATTCCCCCGCTGCGAACAAGCTGTTCAACGGCCCCGTGCCGCAAACGCTGGTCGAAGCGCTGCACAAACAGCCCGGAACCTGGAGTCAGGTCTTCGGCAATGACGCGGACGAGTCCTTCTCCGCCTATGGCGTGGCCAGCTATGTCAATCAGGTGGCCGCGGCGGGCAAGGCCGAATATGCGCTGCCCATGTACTGCAATAACTGGCTGCACCGGCCCGACGGCGATCAATATCCCTATCCCACCGGCGGACCCACGTACAACATGCTCGATATCTGGAAGTCCGCGGCCCCCAATATCGATATGATCGGGCCGGACATCTATATCGCCAGCCCGGAACGGTACCGGGAGGTGCTCAAAGAATTCCACCGCCCGGATAACCCGGCGTGGATACCGGAGACCATCGGCTTCGGTTCCGCCAGTCCCGACTATCTGTTTTACGCGCTGGGCGAGGAGGCGATCGGCTTTTCACCCTTTGGTCTGGACACCATGCCGGCCGACGAATTCACCAAGCATCTCTCCCCGCAGATGGACAGCTTGGCCGCCAGCTACCGCGTGCTGGGTTCGATGGACCGGCCGCTGGCCGAGCTGCTGTATCAGGGCAAGGTAAAGACGGCGGTGGAGGAGCCTTCGATGCCGACGGCCAGCCAGGCGCTCGACTTCGGCAAGTGGCTGGCGATCGTCTCCTTCGGTCCCCGCTTCCCCGGCATGCCGCAGTCTCCGATCCAGAAGTTGCAGGCCGGGCGCGCATTGGTTGCGCCGATCGGCCCCGACCGGTTCGTGGTGGTCGGTTTCAACGCCAGCGTAACCTTTGTGCTGGCCCATCCGGCCGCGCACGAACATCCGCAATATCTGCGGGTGGAAGAGGGAAGCTACGACGGCGATGCGTGGAAGACCGGGCGCTGGCTGAACGGGGATGAGACCGACCATGGATTGCGCTTCGGCGACGACGGATCCATCCTGCACGTTTCCATGACCAGCTATCGATAGCCAGCGATCGAAAATCGCGGGACGACGATGTTAGAACGATAGCGACGGATTTGAAGGGTGCGAGTATCCGCATGGTTCCCTTCGGAGAGATCGGATTTGCCCGCCGGCCTCGAAAATCTCCGTCCGAATGAAGTCTCCGGGAGGGATGGGGTTCTTGGCGCGCATCCTGTTTCTCCATTCCCCAACACACTCAGTCAACCAGATGCAATGCCTGCGATCCATTCACTACGGCATCGGTGACAAGCTGCCGATCGAAGGTCGCCAGTCTGCCGCCGTGGGAAGCGGCCAGCGCCAGCAGATAGCTGTCCGTCACCTGCGCGGAATCCAGCAGGCGCGCAGCGTGAACGTGTTTGCGATCCAACAGCGTGACATTATCCGGCCAGAACTCATGCCCCGCATGAGCCAGGAATGTCGCCAGCAGTTCGGCAACAGCCGCTGGCGTGCCCGGTGAATTGGGATACCGGGCATGTCCCACGATCCGCAGCACTCCGTTCTCCGTCAGGGGACAGGTCGCCCAGGCTTTCCTGCCAGACTTGGCAAACCATTCGTGCGCCCTATCGTGCTGAACATGGGCCGGGTCGATCAGCGCGATCAACACATTTACGTCCAGCAAAAATCGCGTCACCGCAATTCCTCACGCAACTGATGCACCAGTTCGGAAGTGACGCGCGGGGCTCCCGGTTTGACCGGCAACAAGGGCACGCCGTTCCGGGTCTTTCGGCCAGTTTCGGAGGGCCGCAAAGCGCGCCGGGCCAGTGCGGAGATGACTTCTCCTACGCTCTTGCGCTCCATTGCCGCCAGTTCTTTGGCGGCGGCAAGCACATCATCGTCGATAGCCAGCGTTGTCCTCATTCCAGAAGCGCCTCCCTTCGGCATCTTTCATCAAACATCATACATCAGTATATGCTTTCCCCCAGTGTGGGTACGACGCTTTTCCCCTCCATCGCTGCGACGGCTTCCGCGTTCTCCGGTCTCTATTGAAAATGCGGCGCAGCCCTTTCAGTGCAGCGAGTCACCCTATCGGCTGTTCGCCAGCCTCAGAGACAACTCCACGCCGCAAGCCATCAAGCAAGCCGTGGATTTTCTCATCGAGCAGTTGCAGCAGGGCGAGTGCGACTATTGATTACGAGCCGTGGGGCGCCAGGCAGGAGGCTGGCGGTCGGGGCCGTTGAGGAGACGCGCAGTCCCATGGCCGGCAAGCCCAGACCGGCAGACCGCCAGGCGCTTTGACGACGCCCTTATTGAGGGAGGGCCTGCGTCAACTGCTCGCTGGTCACCGTCGGCGCCCAGTGCCTCTCGATATACTCGATCACCAGCTCCGTTCCCGCGGCATGGGAGACGAACGGGCGGGAGCCCGAGTCGTACATGGCGTCGGTCAAATCGCGAACCAGCACGCAGCGCATCCCCCAGCGGGACATCTGCCGTATCCCGAACGTGCGGTTCAGAATACACATGTTGGCGTGCACGCCCATGTAGAAAACGGCGGTCATGCCGCGCTGTTGCAGCACGTTATAAATCTCCCGGCCGCTGTCGGAGATGACGTCGCCGGGCGCAATGGTCAGCAGGGGAGTCTCCCGCGTCCAGGCGCGGTGTTCCTTGTCTCCCGGCGTGTCGCAGCCGCCATCGCTGTCGTCGATCGGCAGGGGCGGACTTTGCAGCTCCAATTCGGCGGGCGGCTTCGCCGAAGGAGCCTCTTCCGCCAGCTTCCTGCCTGGCGTTCCGGCGTAAAAGTCCATGGTTTCCGATGGCGCATGGATGATGAGGATGCCCGCGTTCCGGGCCTTCTCCAGCAGAGGCTCCATGCGGCGGGCGATGCCGTCTACGCGCTCGGTGGCTCCCCGGCACCAATGCCGGTCCCACATGTCGGTGATGACGATGGCCGTCTTTCGCGTGTCGAAGGTCTGCTCAACGCTCCCTTCCGTCCAGAAGTCCTCTGCCGGGAAGGGCTGAACGCGGGTGCGCAGCTTGAGGCGTATCTGGCCCGGGGCGCCCAGGGGCGCCGGCCCGGCGCTCAGGGCCATGGCGCCGAAGGCGGATAGCAATCCGAGTGCGAGGAAGAGCCGGACCATTGCAGTGCCAGTATCGTAGCGGGAGGGGAACGGTGGGTCAACGGCGCGGCCCCGGCGCGGATGCCGCTACTGGGTCGGTCGTCCGGCGGTCTGCGGCATGGTCCATACTGCGGCGGCGGCGATCAGGGGCAGCAGGCTGAAAAAATAAAACGCGGGAAGGAAGGACCAGCGGTCCACCATCCAGCCTGTCAGCATGCTGAAGACCATGCCTCCGAAGCCCGATCCCATGCTGGCCAGCCCCCAGATGGAAGCGACCGAAGAAGAGGGATAGAGGTCGCCGGGCAAGGCCAGCAGGTTGACCAGGGCGGCTGTATATCCAAAGCCGGCCAGGCAGGCAAAGGCCATCGAGCGCAGGTTGCTGGGGTCGACCGCGATCAGCCAGCCGGCCGCCATGGCCAGCATGAATCCCGTGGCCGCCAGCTTGCGGCCGGCCAGCGCGGTCGCGCTGCGGCGCACCAGCCAGCCGCCCGCGGCTCCGCCGACCAGGTTGCCAAGGCCGGCGCCGAGAAAGGGGATCCACGCGGTCGCTCCAATCTGGCGCAGGGAGTAGCCGCGGCCCACCTTGAGATATTCCGGATACCAGAAGGTATAGAAGTACCAGACCGGATCGAAAAAGACTTTGGCTACGGTGAACTGCCAGAGAAAGCGCGAGCGCAGAAGAGAGCGCAGCGGGGCCGGCGGAGCAGTGGCGGCATCGGAGGCGGGATGTAGGTCGGGATCGCCGGCGGAAGATCGCGCGGAGCGGAGACCGGCCCCGGCGCCGCGCGGATAGACTCTGGCCCAGAGAAGCACCCAGACAAAGCCGGCCGCGCCCACAGCGCCGCAGGCTGCGCGCCACCCGAACCGGAGCGTGATCCAGACGATGAGTGGAGGCGCGAGGACCGCGCCCACCGAGGAGCCGGTGTTGAAGACGCCGGCGGCCAGCGACCGCTCCTCGGGAGGAAACCATTCGGCGACCACCTTGACCCCGGCCGGCCAGTTGCCGGCCTCGCCCCCGCCCAGCAGAAAGCGGCAAACCGCCAACCCCGCCGTGCCGCGAGCGAAGACATGCAACATCTCAGCCAGCGACCACCACGCCACGGTGAGCAGGTAGCCGGTTTTGGTTCCCAGCCGATCGATCGCCGGACCGGAAATCCCGTTCATGATGGTGTACGCGAGCATGAAGGCGGCCAGCACCCGCCCGTACTGCGCGTTGCTCATGTGCAGTTGCGTTTCGAGCACGGGGGCTAGCACGGAAAGCGATTGGCGATCGAGATAATTCAGAGTGGTGGCGGCAAACGCCAGGGCGACGAACAGCCAGCGCGCGCCGTCGCGCCCGCGCAGCGGGATTCGCGGGGCGGTTGGCGCCTGGCCGGATGGGGTCCGTTGCATCGTCTCATTGCAATATCACAAAGCGCTGCTCCCTGGCCGCGCTCGCGCGCGGAGGGTAGGCCTTGCGCCCGGGTTTGACGCCCCGCCCCCGGTTCGATAGCTTGAATGCCGTATCCGCGGCGTGTCGCGCTCCGGACGCTGCCGCGGACCTTGGGAGAGCCATGCCGAAAGACGAGTCTAAAGACGACTCGCTCGCAATGAGGTTCCCTTCGCCCGGCCGGCGCGAGCTGGGCCGGCGCGATTTTCTCGCCGGCTCCGCCCTGGCCCTCGGCTCCCATGTGACCGGGGCTCTGCATCCATGGCTCGCCATGCAGCAGGCGGAGCCCGCCACCGAACACCGGCTGCCGGAAGAGAACTCGAATTACCGCACCGTCCGCGCCTTCGTCGAAGAGCAGCCGGCGCCCGGATACAAATGGGCCTCCAGGCAGGCGTACGAGGCCTTCGAGGATATGAAGTACGGGGTCCGCGTTCATTGGGGGCTGTATTCCCTGGCCGGCTTCGAGCATGAGTCCTGGCCGTTTCTCAATCTGGATTTCCCCGCCCGCGCCCGGTACAACGAGATGTACAAAACCTGGAATCCGGCCGGGTTCGACGCCGACGCATGGACCTCCCTGTTTGCCGACAACGGCATGCGGATGTTCGCCTTCACCACCAAGCACCACGAGGGCTTCTCCCTGTTCGCCACCCGGACCCGGGTGCGGAATCGGATTCGATGGAGCGGCCCCGGCAGTCCGGTCATCGAGCCCTGCAATCTCGCCTATTCCATCATGGAGACTCCATTTCGCCGGGATGTCGTGAAGGAGCTGTGCGATGCCGGCCGGCGCCGCGGCCTGCGCATCGCCCTCTATTTCTCCCATCCCGACTGGTACGA
>JAJYZK010000213.1 GCA_021799945.1 Acidobacteriota bacterium | reverse complement strand
TATATAAATAGCTTGATATAAATATGGTGCCATTTAATGCGCGAATGCCTTCTAATTGGAGCTTTTAGTATATACAACAAGCCTTTTAAGTTGCTATACGATAATATTTTGGTGGTTATATGGATGAGAGCAAAACTATAGTGGTTCCTGAAGACCATGTTATAGAAATTGAGTATGGCAGGGCAAAGATGCGCCTGTTTAACCCGGGCGAAGTGATATTTACTGTAAACATACGCAAGGCAAAGGAATCTGATAGGAAATAGCTAACTATACTCTAAATTGCTAATTTGCGGAGCATACTACCTGAATTATAGTTGCTTACAAGCTTTGCCACTTCATCTAGCATTTTGGCCTGGATATTCACATGCGCCAGTGTAATCTCAACATAGCTCCTGTTTTTGGGTTCTGGAAGAATCGCGAGCAGCTTATTTACCAGCTTAAAGCAGCGCTTCAATTTCTCCTCCATGCTTATTGTGGTTTGGGGCCTGTATAAGTCTGCCGCCTTGCCGATTCTAATTATATATTCAATAACCTCTCCTGTCTTGGCCTTGCCCTCTATTGCAAGCTCTAGTGCTCCCATTATGGCAAAATCAAATTTGCCCGCCAGCCGTATGTTGTCTATATACACAAATCTGTGGGAATCATCAATAGGCAGATTGCCGTAATAGCGCGGCATAACCAATCCAAGATATGCCTCATTTGCCTTATGCTCGTCTATAGCCGTACGCATAATTATTCTTTTCATACTCCTCTCTGGGGGTGTTAGTTGCCTATTCATATTATCACATCTAATAATGGTTTATGGCTGCAGAATGCAATTAGTTAAGCCGCATAGATGGTTATGTACGAACTTATATAAGTATCTTGGCATATTTGAAGTTTGGATACAATCTATGTGCTGATATTTTGGGCATGCAATGGTTTATAAAACTTTGTTCAGAATAATACCAAAGTGTTAATCGTATGTACCATACATATACCACAATATTAATTCCTATGCTTATCGCATTTGCATCGACAGTTATTGCGATACGCTTCCTAATGCCCTACATGGCGGGCGCCGGGGTATACGCTACGGATTACAATAAAAAAAGCAGGCCAAAACTGCCAAGCGGAATGGGAATTGCAATGTCATTTCAGTGTAGGATTTGATTCCGGCAAAAGAGCGCGGAACAGAAGGACTCCATCGAAATCCTTCGCTGTTTCCCGCCCTTGGGCGAAGGCCTGGCAGGCATCGCGGTCGAGAATCGCGCAAGCGCGATTAAGGAGAAAGAACCGTGGGAGCGGAGAAATACGCCACCAGCAGCGGCTCCAACCCGGACCATGGCCCCGGCCATGGCAAGGTGGCCATTGTCACCGGAGCAGGGAGCGGCATCGGCCGGGCCGTGGCCCTCGCCCTGCATTCCGCCGGCTACGCTGTCGTGCTCGCCGGCCGGAGAATCGCGGAACTGGAAACGACTGCGGCTCTGGCCGGAAGCTCAGGGGCCCCGATGTCTCCGGCGCCCACCGATGTGAGCCGGCCCGATTCGGTCGAGGCCCTCTTCGCCCGCACCCGCGCGCAGTTCGGCCGCCTGGACCTGCTGTTTAACAACGCCGGCGCGAACGTTCCAGCGGTCGCCATGGAGGATCTGAGCTTCGAACAGTGGTCCGAGGTGGTCGGCGTGAATTTGACCGGAGCATTCCTTTGCGCCCAGGAGGCCATCCGGCTGATGAAGTCCCAGCAGCCGCGCGGCGGGCGGATTATCAACAACGGGTCCCTTTCCGCGCACGCCCCGCGTCCGAATTCCGCCCCGTACACAGCCACCAAACACGCGATCACCGGGCTGACCAAAAGCATCTCTCTCGACGGCCGCAAGCACGATATCGTCTGCGGCCAGATCGATATCGGCAACGCCGCCACGGAAATGAGCGCGAGGCTGGCGGTGGGTGCGCTGCAGCCCAACGGCGACCTGGTTCCGGAGCCCCGCATGGATGTGAAATGCGTGGCCGACGCGGTTCTCTACATGGCTTCGCTGCCCCTGGACGCCAACGTCCAATTCCTCACCGTGATGGCGGCGAAGATGCCCTTCATCGGGCGGGGATAGGCGCGGCGCCGGAGCGCTCCGCACCCTTCCCCCGGCCAAGCCTCCATGAGCCCTCAACCTGAGCCCCGATTTTCCGCATGCTTTGGATCGTGGCCTCCAGGTTGTACCGAATGTGAGCGCGCATGGCCGCATCCGCCGCTACCGGGTCCGTCGAGCAGAGAGCGTGCAGCAGATCGGAGTGGAAACGGGCGGGCACGGGCGGCTGTTCGCCGACGAGATCGAACATCCAGTTGTAAAAAAGAACGTCGTTGCTCTCGATCAGCCGGCAAAGCCCCGACGATCCGGAACATTCGGCGATGCGCATGTGTAGCCGCAAATGGGCTGCGTTCAGCTCGTAGGCCAGAGAAGCATCGTCCGGATTGGCGTAACGCTCCGTGTAGAGCGCATCGAGCGCGGTGGCCCGTTCCCCCAGCTCGCGGCGCTCCGCCATGCCGGCCCGCTCGGAGAAAAGGCGCGCCGATTGGCATTCCAGCGCCTCGCGAACCACGAAACGGTCGCGTATATCCGTCTCCGAAGGGATGCGGATCCGCGTTCCCACCTGCGGCTTGCTTTCCAGGATGCCCTCCTGAGCCAGCCTCTGAAATGCTTCGGAGACGGGAATGATGCTCATGCCCAGCTCGACGGCCAATCGCCGGCGTGAAAGGGCGGCGCCCAGGGGAAAGCGTCCCCGTAAAATGTGCTCACGAATGGTGCGATACGCCACTTCGGGCAGACCCTGCAGCGGAGACTTGATCTTTGCTCTTGAAGCGCCCGCCATTGACCCTGCCTTTGCCATCCATCCTTGAAGGGCGAGTCCTCGAAGCCGCATTTCCAGAGCCGAGTCCTCCCGCTGAATCGAAGATTCCGCAGGCTTGGCCCGGGATTAGTTTCTCATATGCCTGTTTACTGTAGTGGCAGTGGCGTGAAGGCCATGCCGCGGGAACCGATCGGCGTCAGACGACGCAGGGGTAGAGGGGAAAATGGGGGAAGGGCGGTGAGGTGGCGCGCGTTATATTGTTGACAGTGGGCAGGCATCATTCTATTTCTGCAATGACAGTAATTTAAGCGGGCGCTCGGGACCGGCCGGCGGCGCCCCGGCAGCCGGCCAGCGATCGGCAGCGAACAGGCGAGCGGAGGCGCGCATGATTTTCTCTCGGCTCAAGACCGCATTGCTCTGGGCGGCCATCCTTGTAGCGCCGCAACGCTCGCGGCCGCAGGAGAACCCTCGGATCGCAGCCCCGCTGGTTCCCTCCGTCAATCCGCATTATTTCCAGGACCCGGGCGGCCGGATCGTGCCGCTGAGCGGATCGCAGACCTGGAACACCTTGCAGGACTGGAGCTCCGATGGATCGGGGCCGGGCCTGGACTTCAACGCCTTCGTGCAATTCCTCACCAGCCACGGCCACAACTTCACCCTGCTCTGGCGGGTAGAGCAGCCCAGGTTCTGTTCGCTCCCGGTCTCCGACGGCCCGCCGCCGGAGTTCACTGTTTCCCCGCAGCCCTGGCGCAGGACCGGCCCGGGCAATGCGACCGACGGCGGGTTGAAATTCGACCTCACCCAGTTCGACCAGGCCTATTTCGACCGCCTGCGGGCCCGCACCCTGGCCCTCGACAAGGCCGGCATTTACGCGGGAATTTATCTCTTCACCGGTGAATTTCTTAACCTTTACCGCTGCGCCAACGACGGCTATCCCTTCACCGGCGCGAACAACGTCAATGGCGTCGACGACGGTTACATTCGCGGACCGCAAGGCAACGGCTCCATCGACATGACCGCCCCGAACGCCATCACCCGTTATCAGGACGCCTTCGTGGATAAAACCGTCGATACGCTGAACGATCTTCCAAACGTCCTCTGGATCGTTTCCGAGGAGGCTCCTCCCACCTCGCTCTGGTGGAGCGATCATTTGATCGCCCACCTCCGGGCCTACGAATCCGGGAAGCCCTTTCAGCATCCCGTGGGCTATGCGGCGCCCATCCGGACTCCGGATTCGGCGATCTACGACTCGGACGCGGATTGGGTGGCGCCCGGCGCCACGATCTCCCCCGCATCCTCCTGCGGCAGCGGCAAACCTGCCTGCAAAGTCAACATCAACGACAGCGACCACTCTTATTGGGAGATGTGGCTCCAGACCCCGCAACAGAACCGAAATTATGCCTGGGAAAATCTCTTGAACGGCAACTCCGTGCTGTTCATGGACCCTTACCTGGTCTATTATCCGCGCCAGAACCGGAACAACTGTCTATCGCCCGCGCACGGCGTCTGCTCCGGACCCGACCCGCGCTACGAGATCTTCAGAAAGAACCTCGGCTATACCCGGCGCTATGCCGAGAAATTGAACCTGGCCCGAGTCAAACCCCAGGGGAGCCTGAGCACCACGGGCTTCTGCCTGGCCCAAACCCCGCCGGCGGGCGCGGAATATCTGATCTACGCCCCGCATGGCGGCCGCTTCGCGGTGGATCTCTCGGCGATGCCCGCCTCCAGACGCCTGAAAGTGGAGTGGTTCGATCCCCGCACAGGCGCGGTCGTGGATAAGGATCCAATCCCCGCAGGCGCCCGGGCGCAGAGCTTCACCCCACCCTTCTCCGGCGATGCCGCGCTCTACCTGGTGGACGCCGCGGGCCACGCCCGATAAGAATCCCGAGCGCGCCGCCCTCGCCGGAAACCGGCCAGCCCTTCGAAACGGAAGCCCTCGAATATCTGGAGAAGACCATTGCCGCGGCGGCGTTTCTCCTGGCGTGGACATAGAAACCCAAAACTCGTACCTTTACCCCTGTGATCGGCTCCCCTCCGCTTGTCGCTCTTGTCTCAATTCTCCTTGCAAATTTCCCACTTGTCCCGTTCCCGGCGGAATCGAGCGGTGACTCGGAAATGAGGGATCTCCGGCGGGGCGGACCGATGCGCATGGATTTCTTCCAGTAAAAGAGAGGACCTTCCCGATGCCGCTTCCACCCTGGTTTTGCTCGCGCGCGCCGGTCGCCCTGGCGCTGGCCGTTATTTCGCTTCCTGCCCTCCACGCGCATGCGGCGCCGGCGCCGACGCCGCAGACAGTTCTACTCTGGCCGAACGGCGCGCCCGGCGCTCTCGGGGACAATGAAAGCGACAAGCCCCGGTTGTCGCTCTTCCCCGTGCAGGGCAATAACACGGGCGCTGCGGTTCTCGTCCTTCCCGGCGGGGGTTACCAGATGCTGGCCTTCGACCGGGAGGGTACGAACGTAGCGGAATGGTTCAACAAGCTCGGCGTCAGCGCCTTTGTGCTTCGCTACCGGCTCGGTCCCCGCTACCACCACCCGATCGAGATCGGCGACGCATCCCGCGCCATGCGCTGGGTTCGCAGCCATGCCGGCGACTACGGAATCGATCCCCACCGCATCGGAGTTTGCGGCTTTTCCGCCGGCGGTCATCTGGCGTCCACACTGGGAACCCGCTATGATTCCGGCGCTCCAGATTCTCCGGATCCCATCGAGCGGGCGGCCAGCCGTCCGGACTTCCTGATCCTCGGCTATCCGGTGATCGATCCTCTTGGGACCGGCTCCGTCTCCACCTTTCATGCCCTATTGGGAGATAATCCGGATCCCAATCTTGTCCAGCAACTCTCCACAGATACGCAAGTAACTGCGGCGACGCCGCCGGCCTTTCTCATTGCCGCCAGCGACGACCCCATCGTCTCGCCGCAGAATTCCATCAATTTCTATTCCGCCCTGCTGGCGCACGGCGTCTCGGCGGAGTTGCACATCTTCCGCGCGGGCGGTCACGGCTTCGATCTGGCCAAGGAAGATCCCGCCCTCTCACAGTGGACGCAGCTTTTGGCGAACTGGCTCCAGGCCGAGGGCTTTCTCCACGGTAAGTAATTCCGCGCTCCCGGAAACGGGCGATGGGGAAACGGCGAGTGCATCGCGATTAACCCGAAGACC
>JAJYZK010000212.1 GCA_021799945.1 Acidobacteriota bacterium | reverse complement strand
GAACAGCGGTCCATAGTGGCCAAAGTCCGCCGGCCACCAATCCTGCGACGTGACCATCAACGCATGAAGGTCTTTCTTCACGGCGGCCAGATCCAGGCTCTTGAACGCTTCCGCATAGTTGAAGTCCGGATCCATAGGATCCGATCCGGCCGAATGCTGATGCAGAATCCTGAGATTCAACTCGTTCGGCCACCAATCCCGATTCGACGTTCCTTCGCCCGCAGCGTGATGGAACGGGCACTTCGCTTCAGTTGACATGCTTTTTCTCCTCCTGCTGCTGCTTGCATCCTCATACCAGGTCTGAAATCGAGATCCAGACATTCGTCCGTGCGCGTTCGGCTGGAGGGCTTGTCAGGAAGGGTCGGCGTGTTGAATTTCCGGCCAGTGCGCGGGCCGATTCGCCGGTCAGGATTCACCTGATCCTCGACCGATTCAAACCCCGATCGATCTCCGCCGGGCCTTCCTCGGGGGCCGCCATTGCTCGGCCGCGCGACACATGCCTGTCGAATTCGACCCGTCCATCGCGGCCGCGTTCGCGGTTGTCGCAACTCCCCGAATGTAGCACGATGGAGAGGTATAGCTCCAATAGTTAGTTTGCATTTTGTATATAGTCATAGACTATGGAATTCCAGCAACTGCGTTACGTCTGCGCTGTCGCCGAGACCGGCAGTTTCAGCCGCGCCGCCGAACGCTGCAATGTGGCGCAGCCATCGCTTTCGCAGCAGGTTCTCAAGCTGGAGCAGGATTTGGGCGCCAAGCTATTCGATCGCCTCGGCCGCAGCGTGCGTCTCACCGAGGCCGGTCGCGCTTTTCTGCCCCATGCCCGCTCCATTTTGAGCGAGATGGAGACGGCGCGGTCCAGCGTTGCCGAGAACGCGGCCGCCGTGCGCGGCAGCGTGGCCGTCGGCGTGATTCCGACCATCGCTCCCTACATACTTCCGCAATGCGTCTTGGCGTTTGCGAAGAAATATCCCGAAGCGAAGCTGCGCATTGTTGAGGAGACAACGCCGATTCTCCTCCAAAGCCTCCGGAACCTGACGGTGGACCTCGCAATTCTCGCCCTTCCGCTGCGGGATAAGAACCTCAAGCTGTTGCCTCTGCGCACCGAGCCGTTGTTCGCCGTGCTGCCCAAAGATCATCCGCGCGCCGCCGCCGGGTCGCTCGCCCTCAGGGATCTCCGTGGCCAACCCTTTGTCCTGCTTCGCGACGGCCACTGCTTCCGCGACCTCAGCATCGCAGCCTGCGCTCGCGCCCGCGTTACGCCGCGCATCGCATTCGAAAGCGGCCAGTTTAACAGCCTCTTTGGGATGGTTGCCGCCGGCGTCGGCATCACGCTGGCCCCCGAAATGGCGATCGACCGCAACGCCCGCTGCCGCTATGTGCGCCTCAGCGACGCAGGTGCGACGCGCACCATCGTCGCCGCCGTCCTGCGCGGGAGGAGTTTCAACCGAGTCCAGCATGCCTTCTTGTCAGGACTGGTCCCGCAGGCTCCGGTTCGTTGAGGGAACCTTCAAAACCCGGCCCTTCATGGCTTGGCCCTGCCAAGCAGCTCCGGGCGTCTGACCCTGGCGCCGGAGCCAAAGCCCGAAACCGGGCCACAGGGAAGTGGAGAGCCGATGTCGCGGGCAGCGGGAAGGCCTGCGGGGCCCGACCCCCTGCCGCGCCTTGATCCTTCATCAAGGAAAGTTTTCCTTTTTCCGCCCTCCTCCTCCGCGCCTTGCGGCCCGCATCCCGTTCATCTCGCTGATGTTCCGTGACTTCGGGATGTGCGCGATCTTCGCTTCCTTTTCTACTGCCGGCACATCTAACAACAGGTAGAAGGTAAAAGGCCATGATGACCAGGTTGAAGGCGCTCACATTGCTTTCCCTGGCGACTCTGTCTGCGCATGCGTTCGGCGCAAACCCAGCCCGTCCAGGGACCCTCAATTACATCGAAGGCGCAGCCTATGTTGAAGGCGAACCGGTTACGCAAAAATCCGTAGGCTCGACGGAGCTTCGCGCCGGCCAGATCCTTTCCACCGGCCAAGGCAAGGCGGAATTGCTGATGACTCCCGGAGTGTTTTTGCGGCTGAATGACAACAGCAGCGTGAAGATGCTTTCCTCCGACCTCACCTTTACCCAGGTGGAGCTCCAGCGAGGCCGGGCGATGGTGGAGGTGGACCAGATCTACCCGGAAAACGACCTCCAGATTGTGAACGACGGCGTGTCCACGGAGCTTTTGAAGCCGGGCTTATATGAGTTCAACGCAAATTCCGATACCGCAAGCGTCTACACCGGGGAGGCGGCGGCGCGGGAAGGCGAAGACAAATGGGTGGTCATCAAGAGCCACCACCAACTTGATCTGAATGCCGAAGACCCGCAGAAGCCGCGCAACTTCGACGCCAAGCATTCCGGAGGGGAGCTGTACGACTGGAGCAATCTCCGTTCGGAATACCTCGCGGACGCCAGCGGCCAGCTTTCTCAGCAATATGGCGCCTACGGGAGCCTTGCGCCTGGCTGGTATTGGGATCCGATGTTTTACGATTACACGTTCATGGGCATGGATCCCTTCTTCAGCCCCTTCGGGTGGGGATTCTACCCCTGGGGCTGGGGCGGCTGGGGTGGTTGGGGCTGGGGCGGCGGCTTCTATGGCCGTGGTTTTTATGGCGGGAGAGGTTTCTATGGCGGCGGCCGGGGCTTCGCCGGCGGCGGCTTCCACGGCGGCGGAGGCGGTGGGGGCCGCAGGTGAGGGCTCGGAGCCGTGACCCGGTGGAAGCGAGAACTTGCCGCGGCGGCTGCCGGCGACCCGGTGGAAGACCGGCACAGGCCGGGGTTGGCGGTCGCAGGGTATAGTGATCTCGTTGGCGGAGCTTCCCGCCGGGTGAGCATGGCCCTTGAGCGATGATAGGCAAGTGATTGTAGGAAACCAGGTTTATAAGACGATACTGGTGGGTGCGGACGGGACTCCCGAGGCCGGGCGCGCCCTTCATGTCGCGATTCTGCTGGCGCGGAGCCTCAAGGCGAGAGCGGTCGTGCTGGGAGTGATTCCCCCGGCGAGTCCGGAGTCGCAAGCGGAGGGTTACGGGCTGGAGATCGACGACGCAAAACGATCGAGGATGGAACAGGCGCTGCGACAGGAGATTCAGGCCCTTGGGAACGCCGAGGGTGAGGTGACGCTGGAGATTTGCGGCGGTCGGCCCGATGAAACGATTCTCCGCAAGGCCGCGCAGTATGACGCGGATCTGATCGTGGTGGGCCGCCGTGACGTGAGCCGGATCCGGCACTGGCTGGAGGGCTCTACCTCGGAGAGCCTGGTGCGCAAATGCGTCGTATCCCTGCTCGTGGTGCCCGATACGCACGCATGACGGCGGGCCGACTACGGCGGCCATAAGCCTCGATAAGTCCGCCCCGATGCCGGAGCGAAATCGCAGGCCCCCTCTACGCCGTTGCCGCGGGCGATCCGGTCCTTCGCTCCGCCTCTCGCTCCGCGGAGGCCAGCAGAACGCAGACCGCCACGCCCTCGGCCGCCAGCGTCACCGAAGCCGGATCGGGGAAGGTGGGAGCGATGCGGATGGTGCGGTCTTCCGGATCGTGGCCATGCGGGTGCGTCGCTCCCGCGGGAGTGAGCGCCAAGCCCGCCTGGCGGGCCAGCGCAACCACCTTGCGCGCGCAGCCTTCCGGCACGTCGAGAGTGAGGAAATATCCTCCCTTGGGCCGGCTCCATCGGACTTCCGGCCTTCCGCTCAGCCTGCTGTCGAGGACATCCAGGACCCGCTGAAACTTCGGCGCGATCGACCCCCGGTGCTTTTCCATCAATCGCAGAATCCCGGCGTGATTCTTGAGGAACCGTACGTGGCGTAGCTGATTGATCTTGTCCGGTCCGATGGTTCGGGGGGTAAGCCGGGCCAGCAGCCAGCGCACATTGTCCTCCGACGCCGCGAACAGGGCCAGTCCCGCTCCGGCCAGAGTGATCTTCGAGGTGGAGGCGAAGACGAAGGGCCGGTTCGCGTTTCCATAATGCGCGCACCGCTCCAGGATATTTGCGATTTCCAGGCGCTCCCCGGTCAGATGATGCACGCCGTAGGCGTTGTCCCAGAAAAGCCGGAAGTCGGCGGCCGCAGTCTTCATGGCGGCCAGACGCTCAATGACCGAATTCGAATACACGTCGCCGGTTGGGTTGCTGTACTTCGGCACGCACCACATTCCTTTGATCGATGGGTCCTGCGAGGCCAGCCGCTCCACCGCATCCATATCCGGTCCGCTGCCGAGGAGCGGAACGGGAATCATCCGGATGCCATAGTCCTCACAGATTTTGAAGTGGCGGTCGTATCCGGGAACCGGGCACAGGAAGGCAATCTCTCCTTGCTTCGACCAAGGCGCGGAACCTTCGGCGGTTCCTTTCAACAGAGCAAAGACGATGACGTCGTGCATGAGCGCGAGGCTCGAGTTATTGCCCACGACGATCTGTCCCGCAGGCGCGCCCAGCAACCCGGAGAACAGTCTGCGGGCTTCGGCCAGACCCTGCAAGCCGCCGTAATTTCGCGTATCCGTCCGACCCTCGCCGAGGAAGTCTCCGGGCTCGGGCAGGGAAAGAAGATCCGAGCTGAATTCGAGCTGCTCCGGCGAGGGCTTCCCGCGCGTCAGGTCCAGAGTAAGACCTCGGGAGCGGAAGGCGTCGTACTCGTGCTGGAGTTTGCGACGGAGCGCGGCAAGATCCTCGGTGCTGAGCAGTTCGTGGACGGTCATGGCTGCGGCGGGGAGCCCCTTTCCTGTTTGCGGCGGGCGGAGCGCGGCATGGCCGGCGCGCCCGATCCGCGTCCTTAACCTATTATGAAGGTTCTTCCGCCGGCCGAGGAGCGGCCCCGCGCAGCTCGCGCCGGCGGCATATCTCCGCCGAAAGGATGGCGGGCCGGTGCGCCGCCGCGGCCTGATTGGGCGGGCCGTGGCTGCGGATGGGTCAGGTTGTTGCGTTCCCCGATCCGCGAAGGAAAACAATGCAGGCCGGCGTGCCGACCCCCGTGAAGCGGCCGGTGAAGGACAGGCGTCCGGTTCCGCGGTCGATCTTGAAGCAGGCGATGGCGTCGCTGCGCTGGTTGCAGACATAGAGGCGGCTCCCGCCGGGATCGATGTTCATGCTGCGCGGATAGTCGCCCTCCGTATGGATCTCGCCGAGATACTTCAGCCGTCCGTCGGGAAGCACCGAGAAGCAGGCGACGGTGTCGTGAAGCCGGTTGGCGGCATAAACGAACCGGCCGTCGTGGGTGAGAAGGATCTCGGAGCCGAAATTGGTTCCTTGGAAGCCCGGCGGAAGAGAGGAAAGAGTCTGCCGCGGATGCAGCGCTCCGGTCTGCGGATCGAACTGGAGAGCGACCACGGTGGAGGCCTCTTCCTGCAGGGAATAGAGCCAGCGGCCCTGAGGATGAAAGGCGAAGTGACGGGGCCCATCGCCGGAAGGGAAGCTGGCGAAGGCTCCGCCCGGAGCGGGCGTGAGCTTCCCGGTGGCTGCGTCGAAGGCATATACGTAGATGCGATCCTGCCCAAGATCGCTCTGCAACACGAAGCGATTGCCGGGCGCCGGCTGCACCATGTGCGGATGCGGCGCATCGTGTCCGCTGATGGCGTAAGAGCCGGGAGGAGCGTCGGTGGCCGCCTTGGCCCCGACCGAGCCCACATCGCGGCGAACTTCGACCGCCTGGCCCAGTCCGCCATCGGGACGGACCGGCAAGACCGACATCGATCCTCCGCCGTAATTGGCGACGAAGACGAATTTGCCGGTCGCGTCCACGCTCAAATGAGCCACGGACGCCCCTTCCGAGCTGACGACATTGATAGGCCGCAGCGCGCCCGTCTTCCGTTCGATGGCAAAGGAGCTGACCGATCCGCTATGCCCCGCGAAGTTGGCGACTTCATTCCCGGCGTAGAGATATCGCCCCGCGGGGTCGAGCGCCAGCCAGGATGGGTTGATCGTCTGCGCGGCGACCCGGGGATGCATCAGCTCTCCGGTCGTTTCGTTC
>JAJYZK010000211.1 GCA_021799945.1 Acidobacteriota bacterium | reverse complement strand
AGGCAAAACAGAATGAAAACAGAGTTCCAGATCACGTTGACGCTGCCCATGGGCGAATACAGAATCGACCACAGAAAGTCCACGAGGTAGAAGGAAAGCAGCGGGGCCAGCGGATTGCGTAGCCCGCTCAGCGCCCACAGGCCGCGAATCGTCAGGACGAAAATGTAAATCCAGAAAACTCCCCCGAGGAGACCGGATTCCACCCAGGCCAGCGTCAAGTGGGAATGCGTGGGGATGGAGCCCGAATCATCCTCGCCCTCCTGATCGGTGTTGGAGTAATCGTATTTGTAGCGGATTTCCTGCTCCAACTGGAAATACTTCGGATCGACCGCGAACGATCCGTGCCCGACAATCGGGCTGTCGCGAATGGCCTGGATCGCCACCAGCGTCTCGGGTCTTCCGCCGAAGAGCACGCCGAGTTTGCCGTTCTCCTGAGTCTGAAATTTTTCCTTGATGCTTTGGTCGAAGAAGCCGTGGGCGGCGGCGTATTCTACCGCTTTGTTGGCCCCGTAGGCAGCTCCTCCGGCGAGCAGCAGCAGGAACGCCGCCCGCAGGGCTCTCATTGTCCCTTGCGTCGATCCCGCTGGCGATCCTTGCCGGGATCCTGCCTTCCCGGATCTCGGCCTCCTCGCGTCTTTGCGATTGCCGCCTTCTGAGAACAGCGGCAGCACCACGACCGTCGAAATGAGCAAAATCGCGAGTGGGGATCGCGTGGCGAAGATGAGGTTCAACGCGGCGAGCCCGAGGGCGATCAGCAGACAGACGGTGAAGCGCCCGCGCCGGTAGAAGTAGCAGGAGAGAATCAGGGCCAGGAGCAGCGTGCAGGGCCCGATTCCGAACTTCCACGCGGTGAGAAATTCCGTCCGGTAGCGGAAAGACTGGGCGAAAAGGATGAGCACGAAGCCCAGGGTGAACACGATCACCCGGCGGGAGCTGTTGACGAGCGCCGCCATTGCGGAAAAGTCCAGCACGAAGAAGACGATTCTCGCGATGCCCTTCATCCGGTTGGCCATCGGCATGTCGAGATACAAATCGGCGGCGACCGTGCTGAGAAGCCAGCCAGCGGCGAGGACATAGAACCAGAGGAAGTCGCGGCGGAAGGCGCGCTTGCCGTATTTCGATACCAGCAGCGGATAGAAAGGGAGCAGCAGGATCTCGCTCCCGGGCAGCGCTCCGACAACTTTTACGCTGAATGTGCCCGCAGCCATGACGGCGAAGAGCAGAAGGTCGCCCAGGAAGTCTTCGGCGCTCGGCCAGATCCGGTTCCGCGCGGGCTTGCGGATCTTCCAGTTTTCCAGGGTGACCGGCATGGGTTTTACTTTGGCGGCGGATCCTCCGGCCGCCCGCCGCGGTCATGCGCGGCCGGAGGGTCCCGGAGAAACGGACCTTCGCGAGTTTGTCCTTAGACTATCCCCTCTGAGGATATCAACCTGCCGGCCGATTGCACGGCGCCTTGTTGGATTCTTCGCGGCTCCGGCCCGCGGCGCGAAGCTCCTGCAGCGTTCGCCAAAGAGCCGCGGCCAGCCCCGCCAGGCCGCCGATCCAGAGAGCAAAGGCCGCATCCACCGCCCAGCCGGGCGCCGCGCCCACCCGCCGCAGCAGGAAGGGCAGAAAATTCCACGTCGTGATGTGCACGTAATCCCAGGGATCCTCGGTCATGGCGTGGTTGTTCAATCCCCAGGCATCCATTCGGCCGAGGGCAAAGGCCGCGATGTTGCGCATGCGGAGGGCGATGACGAAGGTGGGATGGCCGAGCGTCTCCATCTGGTAAATCTCCAGCGGCAGCCAGAAGGCCAGCGAGGCGGCCTGAATTGCGGCGCTGGCCCCCAGGATGGCCACTCCAGCCCCCCAGACCAGCCTTCCCAGCGATTTGCGATGGCGCAGCAGCAGGGGAAGAGCCGGCAGGGTCGCCAGTTCGACGGCCGTGGAAACATAGCGGTCGCCCCAGGCGAAGTCGCCGCTCCAGACCGTGTATTTGGCATAGAAGACGAGGTACGCCAGCAGCATCGCCGCGGCTGCGGCGAGGTACGCCTTGATCTCGGGTGAGAATCGGCGCCAGCCCGCGGCTGCCAGCAGCAGGGTGAGAATCAGCAGGGGGTCGAAGAGAAAAATGGACTTTTCCGGCTGAAACAGCGCTCCGAAAAAACCCGCGTGGAAGGGATTCTCGAAGGGATAGCTGGCGGGCAGGGAGGGGTCGCGCAGCTTGGCCTCCTGCGCCGCCAGACCCAGGTACGTGGTGAAGAAGGACCCGAAGCGGTAGAACTGGTAGAGACGGTCGATCAGCAGAAAGACGCCATAGACCGGCAGGGCCGTGCGGCAATAGTCCGCGAGCCTACGCCGAAGCTCCCCGCCTGACGCCGTCTCCCGGCGGAGAAGCAGGAAAATGAAGAGCGCTCCGGCCAGCAGATCCATCCCGGTGGTGAGCCGGGTGAGTAGATTCAGCCCGAAGGCCGCCGAGCCCTGCAGGAGAGCCCGGCGATCTCCGGAGCGCGCCCATTCCAACTGACGCCAGAATCCGGCCAGAGTCAGTAGATAAATGTAGTTGTTCTCCATCAGGTTCTGGGTGTAATGGAGGTGCGAGGTGGCCAGCAACATCGCCAGCACCCCGGCGCCGGCCTCCGCGGAATGAAAGCCCAGCGCCAGCAGAAAAAAGAAACACGCCAGCGCGGTCAGCACGCTGAGAAGAATGTTGACACTGTAGGTCACCACGATATCCCGGACCGTGGGATCCGTTCCGTCATAGTCGTCGAAGGCGGGAATTCGGTTGAGGAATCGGTCCAGCAGGCTACCGGCAATATCGGCCGGCAGCAAGAGCAACGACTGCCCCATGCCGTACCAGCTTTCCAGTTTGCCGTGCCGGCCATGCACGCCGAACTCCGGATACTCGTCCGGAAATACCGGTGGCTCGGATGTCCACCAGGAATGCGCGGTCTGCAGGCGATGGCCGGTGTCCGCGCTTCCCAGCTCGCCCGACTGCGCCACAAAGGCCAGCAGTGCCGCCGTCACCGCCAGAAGGCAGGGCAGACGCCAGCGTCGAGGCGTAAGCGGGAGCAATAACTTCATCCAGGTTCGCCCCCCTTGCTTCCACGCACTTGCCGCGTCCGGCTATCGGGGCGTGAGCAGGGTCCGTTCCGCCGGCCCGCCCTTGTCCTCCGGCATCTGCTGGACATAGACCTTGCGGCCATATGGCGGAAGCCATGTGCGGTAGCTTACCGCGGAAAATGGGGAGGCCGCGAGGCAGTCCATGGGGCTGAGGGTCAGAAAGTACTGCGGGCGCACCCGCAGCCACCCGCGCCCGGTCCAGGGGAAATTTGGCCGTGCGTCGACGCCACGGTGTAGAGCGCACACGGCGTGAGCGCGACCCAGCCCGCCGCCGGAGGCCTGTCCTTGCCATGCTGCTGATAGATCTTGAGAAGAGCAACGATGCCCACCGCCATGAGCGGAAGCAGATACCGATCGAAGATCGTCAGTTGCAGCGAGCGCGGGACCAGCAGCAAAAAATAGACAGCCGAAAATGGACCGAGAAGCCATCGGATCCGCTCCCATTCCCCCTCCCGGCCTGTCCGCGCCCCCGGCTGGGCGAGGGTGCTTCGGATTGTAACTGCGGTCCGGAAACCGCAGCCGACCGGACGGCGGGTTTGCGGGCGAAGAGAACTTCAAGAGTGAATGCCCCGCCATGCGTGCTGCGCACGGCTCCCGGTCTGTCCCGGGCAGCCGTCCCGGGCGGCCAGGGAACGCTGGCGCGCTCACCGACGCGGGCTCAAAGGGGAGGCCACAACCACGCCGCGCCGCGAACCCCGCTGGAGTCTCCATGAACGGCGGCGCGGATCGGCGTTTTGGCGGATTTGCCAAAGACATACCCGCTCAGGAGCGGGGGTACGGTCCGGTACAGGCGCTCCACGCGGGAGAGCCCGCCGCCCAGCACAATGACATCGGGATCGAGAAGATTGACCACATGCGCGAGCGAACGCGCCAACCGATCCTCATAGCGGGCGACCGATGCCGCGGCTTCCCGGTCGCCCGCCTCGCAGAGCCGGACAATTTCGGCTCCGGGCAGGGAAGCTCCCGCCGCTTGCCGGTAGTCATCCTCCAGGCCAGGGCCGCTGATAAAGTGCTCGATGCAGCCACGCTGACCGCAGTAACAGATCCTGCCCGGATACTCCCCGGCGCGGGGCCAGGGCAGGGGATTGTGGCCCCACTCCCCGGCCAGGCCGTTGCCCCCGGCGTGCACCCTGCCGCCGATTGCGATTCCCCCGCCGCATCCGGTGCCCAAAATGGCGGCGAAGACCACCGGTGCGCCGGCGCCGGCGCCGTCGGTGGCCTCGGAGAGCGCCAGGCAATTGGCGTCGTTCGCGCAACGCACCTCGCGCCCGATCGCGGCGCCGAAGTCCCGGTCCAGCGGTTTGCCATTCAGCCAGGTGGAATTCGCATTCTTTACCAGGCCGTTTTCCGGATCGATCGTGCCGGGGATCGCGGCCCCCACGGTGCAGGATTCGCCCAGGGCCTGCTCGCCCTCGGCCACCAGGTCGGCGGCGGCGCGGATGGATGCCTCATAGTCGAAGCGCGGCGTGGGGATTCGCTTGCGATAGCGCTCCCGCCCATCCGGACCGAGCGCCAGAATCTCAATTTTGGTGCCGCCCCAATCGATGCCGATCCGCGTGGCAGAGGATTTCTTCATGAAGGTGAGAGCCGCCCTTGAGTGTTTCGAATGAGTGTTTCCACTGAGCGTATCAAACAAAATCCGGGAGGGCAGGCAAGATGGGCGCGGCATACCGCCGGCGGCCAGATGCGCCGCGACCGGGTTTTACTCTATAAACAAGAACAGACCGAACGAGGACAGACGCGCGCGACGCGCGGAATCGTTTCCGTGAAAGGAAGGACCATGCCACTCACCAACCGGCGGCAGTTTATCCAACTTGCAGGAGCCGCATCCGTCTCCTCCGCTTTGCCGGCAGAGGCCGCCGCGGCGCCCGGCGGAGCGGGGGCCATCCAACTGGGAGTGGTGGTCTGGGTTAGGAAGGGAGAGCCGGCTGCGGACGCCGTGGCCCGCGTCCGCAGCCTCACCTTTTCGGCCTGCCAGATCGGCTACGGCCCCGATATCCGAATCGAAGATGCCGAGCCGCTCAAGCAGGCTCTTCGCGAACATGGCGTCCAGGCCACTGCGCTCCTGGAGCTGGGCCCCGGCCCCATGGAATGGAACTTCTACCAGGGGCCGTCGACCATCGGCCTGGTGCCGCCGGCAACCCGCCAGGCCCGGATCGCGTGTCTCAAGCGGGCCGCCGATGTGGCCCAGGCCAGCGGAATCCCGGCCATCCACACCCATTGCGGCTTTATTCCCGAGAACCCCAACGATCCCCTCTACCCCCAGGCCGTTGCGGCGGTGAAGGAGGTGGCTTCCTACGCAAAAGAGAGAGGCCTGATCTTCCTCTGCGAAACCGGTCAGGAAACCCCCATCACCCTGCTTCGCATGATCCAGGACACCGGTCAGGATAACCTCTTCGTCAATCTCGATCTCGCCAATCTGATCCTGTACGGCAAGGGCAATCCCACCGACGCCCTGGACGTGATCGGCCCTCTGGTGCGCGGCATGCACGCCAAGGACGGCAAATTCCCCACCAACCCCAGAAACCTGGGTGAGGAAACGCCGATCGGACAGGGCGAGGTGAACTTCCATGCCGTCCTGCGTAAATTGCGGGCGCTGGGCTATCGGGGACCGATGACCATCGAACGGGAGATCGAGGGCCCGAAGCAGAGCGCGGATATTCTCGCCTCCAAGACATTTCTGGAAAAAGCGATTGCGGAGGCCTATGCTTGAATACCGCCCGGCACAGCGATGGCCCCGCAATCGGCTGGCGCAGAGAGGGCGAGGGGGTCCACGGGTTCGGGACCTCTGAACAGGATCGCGGAATCCCTTACCGGAACGAAGGGATCGCCGACCGGGATCCTGGACGGGATCCCGGAGGAGGCCAGCGATGAGAGCAAAAGGGAGGGCGCAGCAATGAGTTCA
>JAJYZK010000210.1 GCA_021799945.1 Acidobacteriota bacterium | reverse complement strand
CTGCGCGAGCTGGGGGACCGCCGGGTTCTGCTCACCGGCGCCGGAACCTCCGCCTACGCCGCATCGGCCGTCGCCGCGGCCTGGCCGCGCGCCACCGCCGTGCCGACCACGGACCTGCTGGTGAATCCCGAGCGGCATCTGCCGGAGGTCGAGGCCGTCATCTCCCTTGCGCGCTCCGGCAACAGCCCGGAGAGCGCCGCCGTGGTCGAGTGCGTGCGCGCCCTGCGTCCGGAGATTCGTCAAGTAGCCATTACCTGCAATCCGGAGAGCGCGCTGACCGCCGCCAGCCTGGATGACCTGATCTTTCTGGATCCTCGCAGCAACGACCGCAGCCTGGTCATGACCAGCAGCTTTTCGAATCTGGTGCTGGCCGGCCTATGCCTAGCCCAACCCGCCGCCGCCCAGGCGGCGGCGCAGGAGGGATCGAGGCGCGCGACCGAGCTGTTGCCGGCGATGGAGGCCCTTTGCGGGGAGGCGGCGGCTCGCACCGACGACCGGATCGTGATTCTCTCCTCTTCGCCCTTGCAGGGCTGGGCGCATGAGGCCGGCCTGAAGACCCTGGAGATGACCGCCGGCCGATTTCCGGTGTTGGTGGAGACGTATCTGGGCCTGCGCCACGGGCCGATGTCCTTCGTCCGCGATAACTCCCTGGTTTTTTGCTTGCTTTCGAGCCATCCCCTGCGGCGGCTCTATGAGATCGATCTGATCCGCGAGTTGCGCGAAAAGAAACTGGGCTGGCTGGCGGCAATCGGGGCATGCGCTGAGGAAAGCTCGCTGTTCGATGCGGTCATTCCCGCGGTTCTGCCCGAGGGCCCGGATTCGATGCGCACGCCCTTCGAAATTCTCGCCCCTCAATTACTGGGCTATTTCCTCAGCCTGCGGATCGGGCTGAATCCCGATAACCCCAGCCCGGAGGGCGTGATAAGCCGGGTCGTGCAGGGGGTTACGATCCACAGTCCGCGCAACCAGCCGGCGGGACGCGAAAGCCGCAAGGATGACCCGCAGGAGGAGTCCTCAAGAGGCTGCGGGCCAGGCGTCCGCGCGGCATTCGGATTCCAAGCTGGAGCAGCCTAGACGAGAAAGAGATTGCAGCCAATCTGCCGCAGTTTTTCCTGGATTTCGCTGCGCAGGCTGGTGTCGCTGATGACAATGTCAATCTCGGAGAGCGGAGCGATGCGGGACATGCTGCGCCGGGAGAATTTACTGGCGTCTGCCACCAGAATGATTTCCCGGGCGATGCGCAGCATGGCCCGGTTGACGGTTGTTTCCTCCAGGTTGGCCCCACTGACGCCGAAATCCGGATCGCATCCCGCTCCGCTCAGAAACAGCTTGTCCGCGGAAAACTGTTCGAACAGGTCCTCCGTAGTCCGCCCCACGATGGAGGCGGAGTCCCGACGCACCGTTCCGCCCACAATGAAGGTCTGCACGTCGCGCGCATCGAGCAGCTCCGCGGCGATATTCACGCCGTTGGTGATTACCTGCAGATTCTGCCGGTTTTTGATGCTGCGGGCAATCTCCAGGGTCGTGGTTCCCGAATCCAGGATGATCGTCTCCCCATCGTGGATCAGAGTGGCGGCCATGGCCCCGATGCGCCGCTTTTCCTCGGAATGAGCCTTGAGCCGCTCATGCACCGGCGACTCTCGCAGAATCCGGTCGGGGATGACCGCTCCGCCATGGGAGCGCAGGACGAGGCCCCGTTGGTGGAGTTCGTTCAGATCGTTGCGGATGGTGACCGCCGAGGTATTGAAGCGAGCCGCCAGGTCGTTCACCCGGGCTTTGCCTTCGTGGCGAACGATGTGCAGAATCTGGGAGCGGCGCTCCTCCGCCATCATCCCGTCGGCGGGATGGTCCAGCGGGGGCTCGCGCGTCTCCGTCGGGTTCGCGCCCGGCTCTTCGGATGCGGAGGCCGCCGGCCAGTCCTTCGACATTTTTCCGCCTCGTTTCTCGGTTGTCAGCGATGGCCCCTCAAGCTTCCGCTCAAGTGTATCCCGCCCGGAAAGCAATCCGGAAGCGGGCCTGCGAATCTTGTAGCGGACCGCGCAGCTCGCTGCCTGCTCCTCCGCCTCTGCGGCGAGACGCCTCGCGGTAAGATTGGGGCTGCCTCGCGGGCCATGGCCGCCCTTCGGGCGACTTCGGGGAGGGACGGCGGGAGCGATGCGGGAGCGGAGTTGAAGGAGAGAGCATGCCGATACATCGTCGTGAGCTGTTGAAGTCCATCGCCGGGGCGGGGGCTTGGGGTCTGGGGGCTCCCCTGCTGGCGGCGCAGGAGACGGCGACCGCCACGCGCGGCCTGGCGTCGCCGCGGATCGAAGACGTGAGCGTGATCGAGTGCCAGCCCGAGGGCGCGCGGCTCTCGGTGGTGAAAATCACCACCGATCAGGACGGATTGTACGGATACGGCTGCGCCACCTTCACCCAGCGCGCGGACCTGATCAAGCCGGCCGTCGAGAGGTACCTGAAGCCATTCCTTCTCGGCAAGACCACGGACCGGATCGAAGACATATGGCAATCCTGCTATGACAGCTCCTATTGGAAGAACGGGCCGGTGCTGAACAACGCCATCAGCGGCGTGGACGAGGCTCTCTGGGACATCAAAGGCCGCCAAGCCGGCATGCCCGTCTACCAGCTTGCCGGAGGCAAATGCCGGGAGGCGGTGGACACCTATGGCCATGCCGAGGGCGCCGATTTCCCGGAGGTGGTGGCCAGCGCAAAGCAATACATGGCGCAGGGATTCCGCAACGTGCGGGTCCAGGTCGGGCTGCCCGGCATGGCCGGATATGGCTCCAGCCACAGCGGCGGAACGGACGTGAAGGCCCTGCACAACAAGCCGCTCTTCGAGCCCGCCTACGATATGCGCCGCTCGCTCAAGCTGCTGGAGATCTGCCGCCGCGAACTGGGCGAGGAAGTGGGACTGCTCCACGATATGCACGAACGGCTGACTCCCAATGAGGCCGTTCAGTTCTGCAAAGAGGCCGAGCAGTACGACATGTTCTTCCTGGAAGATCCGCTTTCGCCGGAGGACCTCGGCTATTTCCGGCAGATTCGCGAGAACTGCGCCACGCCGATCGCCATGGGGGAGCTCTTCAACAACCCGCATGAGTGGCAGCCGCTGATCGAAAGCCGGCTGATCGACTACATCCGGGTGCATCTCTCGCAGGCCGGCGGCTTCAGCCCGTCGCGCAAGATCGCGGTGTTGGCCGAGGCCTACGGGGTGAAGACGGCGTGGCATGGGCCCGGCGACCTCTCGCCCGTGGGCCAAGCCGCGAATATCACGCTGGACCTGGTCAGCTATAACTTCGGCATCCAGGAGTACACCCCGTTTGGAGAACCCACCCAGGCCATCTTCCACGGGTGTCCGCAGATGCGAGATGGCTACTTCTGGATCAACGAGAAGCCGGGCTGGGGAATCGAAATAGACGAAAAGGAAGCGGCCCGGATGCCCTACCGACAGAGTCCCCTGAATGGGGGCTGGGGAGAGATACGGCTGCGGGACGGCACGGTGATCAAGCAGTAAGGCGCGCGGCGCCCGGAGAGCGGCGGAAAGGGCTCGCCGCCGGCCTCAACCCAGCGCCGCGAGCACCTCCTCGGGCTCCGGGCGCACCCGGAAGTCCGCATAGGCGCGGGCGAACAGCACCCGGCCGTCGGGCGCGATCGCGTAGGTTCCGGGCAAAGGCAGGCGCCAGCCGGCATCGCCGTTCATATAGGGAATATTCACCAGGATGCTGCGGTAGTACCGCCTCTGCCCGGCGGGAATGGCGTATACGAGGCCGTACTGCTCGGCGGTGCGGCATCCGGCGTCGGCCAGCAGCGGAAAGGGGATGCCGTGCTGCAGGGCGGTCAGCTCGTTGTGGTGCGCGGTCTGCGGTGAAATTCCCACCACCAGGCCGCCGCGCGCGCGCACGGCTTCATACAGTTCGCGCCATGCTTCCAGCTCGGTCACGCAGTAGGCGCACCAGCGGCCCCGAAAAAAGTTGATCACCAGCGGGCCGAGCGCGAGCAGATCGGCGCTCCGCACCGGACGATTGGAGGCGTCCGGCAGGGAAAACTCCGGGGCTCGGGCGCCGGCCGGCAGAATTCGATCCTCCGCCCCGGAGGCATGCAGTTCGACGATCGCCCGCTCGATGAACTCCAGGCGCTCCGCCTGCACCAGCTCCCGCGTGTGTGCGGTGATGCGATCGAGCTGCTCCTGAAGAATGGTCACGAAGGCTGGTCAAAAAGAATGGTCACGCCCGGCGAGTCGGCCTCGGCGCCCCGGGGTGGAAACCTGGCCGCACACGGGCGTCAGCTCGATTTTACATTCCCTCGGGCGCCGCGCCGTCCTCGCTCTTCCCGCGCTCCCACGCGTCATTCCAGACCTTAAATGGCGCCAGACCTTAAATGGCGGCGAGGCTCTGCGGTCTGGCCTCTTCCGCGTCCGGTCCGGCGCCGGCGCCCGATGCCGCCAGCGTGACGCACTCCTCCAGAATGGCAAGCGCGATCGCGGCCTGCTGACGATTCACGATGAGCGGAGGAGAAAGGCGAATGGAGGATTCTCCACATCCCAGCAAAAGCAGGCCGCGTTCAAAGGCCAGGGTGACGATGCGGTCGCGCAGAGCGGGCGCCGGCGCGCGGGTCGCCCGGTCTCCGACAATCTCCATACCGATCATCAGGCCGCGGCCGCGAATCTCGCCCACCGCCGGGTGCTTCGCGGGCCAATCCCGCAGAACGTCCAGCATGAACCCGCCAACGGCGGCGGCATTGGCGATCGCTTCGCTCTCCAGAATATCCATCGTAGCCAGGGCGGCGGCGATGCAGACCGGATTGCCCCCGAAGGTGGAGGCGTGGGAACCCGGCTGCCAGTCCATAATCGCGGCCCGCGTCATGCAGATGCCCAGCGGCATGCCGGAAGCGATGCCCTTGGCCGTGCAGACGATGTCGGGCTGCACCCCGGAGTGCTCCACGGCCCACCACTTGCCGGTGCGGCCGGCGCCGCATTGCACTTCGTCGACCACCAGGAGAATGCCGTGCCGGTCGCAGATCCGGCGCAGTTCGCGAAGAAAGTTGTCGGGCGCAACCACGAACCCTCCCTCGCCTTGAATCGGCTCGACGAAAATAGCGGCCACCTCTTCGGGCGGCAGCGTCGTCTTGAAGAGCTTTTCCTCAAGGTAGCGGGCGCAGCCGAGCGCGAAGGCCTCCTGCTCCTGCGGCCCTCCAGCACAGCCGCGGTAGGCGTAAGGAAAGGGCGCGTGGGTGACTCCCGGAAGCAGCGGACCGAAGCGGCGGCGCTGCTGGGGCTTGGAGGCGGTAAGGGACAGGGCGCCCATGGTGCGTCCGTGGAAGGCGCCGAGGAAGGCGATCACGTTCTGCCGCCGGGTATGGTAGCGGGCGATCTTCAGGGCGCATTCGATAGCCTCGGCGCCCGAATTGCCATAGTAGAAACGGTGCGGCCCGGGCATGGGGGCGACGGCGGAAAGCCGGTCGGCGAGCGCCGTCAGGTGCTCATAATAAAAATCGGTGCCGGAGATGTGGATCAGCTCCGCCGCCTGCTTCTGGATGGCCGCAACCACGTCAGGATGGCAGTGCCCGGTGGAACACACGGCGATGCCCGCGGCGAAGTCCAGAAATTCGTTTCCATCCACGTCCTCCACGCGAATGCCGCGGCCGCGCCTGGCCACCAGCGGATAGGAACGGGTATAACTCGGCGAAATGGTGCGATGGTCGGCTTCCACGGCGGCCCGGGCGCGCGGCCCCGGCAACGGACCATGAATCTTGGGGCCGTATTGCGTGAAATCCGGGGAGAGATGGCGGCCATTGGTCTGCATGATCTTTGCTCTGCTTTCCCGGCATCCTCAGGAGGCCGGAGCTGTGCTTCGCGCGAAGGGGGAAACATCCGCCCGGGGCAGGCGAGACAGGAATGCGGGGATTCGGCGGGGGTGGAGCTAGTCGCCGCCGAACAGTCTAGGTCGGATTCGGGCGGGAAGCAGGCGGAGGCGCCGGCGCGGAGCCATCTGCCACCGAACGAGTCCCTTGGGAAGGAATAGGGCGGGCTG
>JAJYZK010000209.1 GCA_021799945.1 Acidobacteriota bacterium | reverse complement strand
AAAAAGGGCTGCGACCTGGCGGTCGAAGCCTGGAGCCGCATCGCCGCCGCGGAACCGGATCTGGACCTGGTGATCGCCGGACCGGACGAAGGCGGCCTTCGCCCAGGCCTCGAAAAACGGGCGCAGGCGCTGGGCCTGAACCACCGCCTGCATTGGACCGGAATGATTGAAGGCGAGGTGAAATGGGGGGCCTTCCGCGCCGCGGAGGCCTTCGTGCTGCCCTCCCACCAGGAGAACTTCGGCGTCGCGGTGGTGGAGGCGCTGGCCTGCCGTCTGCCCGTGCTGATCTCAGAGAAAATCAACATCGCGCCCGATATCCTGCAGGATCGCGCGGGTCTGGTCGACGAGGACACCGCAGAGGGAACCTACCGCTCCATGCTGCGGTGGCTCGGCATGGGGCAGGAGGAGCGGCGGCGCATGGCGGAAAATGGCGCGCGCGCCTTCGTCAACCGCTATGGGATGGGCCGGACCGCGCAAGCCCTGAACGATCTTTTCCGGAGCGTGAATGCCGACGAATAGCCTGCGCCCGGCCTCCGCGGCGCCGCGCCCCGGCCCCGATCAAACTCCGGGCGAGACCACCACCGCGCTCTCGTCGGACCGCAGCCGGTCCCAATTCTCGGAGCCGAGTCTTTTGAAGATATCCCTGGGGGAGAGACTGTTTTTCAGGTGCAGCGGTTCGCGCGAGGTGCGCACGGTGTTCAGCACGGAATCGTAGGCGGTGATGGCCGCGCTCAGCAGAACATCCGACAGCAACACCATCCGGTAGCCAAGTTCGCTCACGGCATGGAGCGAAAGCAGCGGACTCTTGCCTCCCAGCAGGACGTTCAGGACGCAGGGACCGTGCACGCGACGGGGAACCTCTTCCAGCTCCGCCATGGATTCCGGCGCCTCCACCAGAGCCAGGTCTGCTCCCACCGCGAGGGCCTCGTTGGCGCGCGCGATCGCCTCTTCAAAACCCAGGACGGCGTTGGCGTCGGTGCGCGCGATGATGATGAAGTCGTCGCTCTGCCGGGCCCGGACCGCGGCGTGAATCTTGCTGACAAAGGCCCTCAGCGGAATGACCTGCTTGCTGTCCAGATGCCCGCATTTCTTTGGAAACACCTGATCTTCGATATGGATTCCCGCGGCGCCGCTGCGCTCGAATTCATGCACCGTGCGGGTCATATTCAGCTCGTTTCCATAGCCGGTATCGGCGTCCGCGATGACGGGAATGCCTGTCGCGGAGGCCATGGCGGTCGCATTGGACACCATCTCGGACATGGTCGCCAAGCCGTAGTCCGGCAGCCCCAGCCTGCTTGCGGAGGTTCCCATTCCGGTCATGTAGATGGCCGAAAAGCCGGCCAGTTCGGCCGCCTTGGCTGAAAGACAGTCATAGGCTCCGGGCGCCACGATGAAATCGCCTGCCTGAATCCGGCGACGAAGCCTGCTGCTAGAATTCATGATCAAATCCCCCTTGGTGTTCGATCGAAATGCGGTCCCATCCAGCCCTTCGAAGCGATGCGCGGCGCAGGGACCGTTCACCGCGCCCCTTCGATCAAGGCTGTCGTGGGCGTGAGAATGCCGGAGCGACGATGCCGGCGGGTTTGGGCAAACTTTCCAGGGATGCGGCCAGGGATGCGGTAAAGGACGCGGCATACGGCGAGGGGCCCTCCCTCCGCCGCGCACGCAACGGAGACCGCCCGCAAACCGCACGGACTGTGCGACCGGGCCGCGAGCGGTTTGGGCCGGGGTGTATGCCGGAAGAACGCGCCATGCCCAATTCTCCAGCCGCTATCGTCCTCATGTCTCCGCTCGGCGGCCGCGCAAAACGATGGTCATGCGGGCTCCGCTCCTCCCTTCAGGTGATGGACGCGGGGGCAGGCGAAAAGTCACCCCTTGCGTGAAATAAAGTCTTAAGACTTTAGGCCATCATTCTACCTGAGTCGCCGCGGGTGGCGGCGCGCGCTTCTTCAATCGAAAAGCTCGGCCGCTCCCAGGCTCAATCCGGCCAGATCCTTTTCCGACAGAATAGGCTCGGGTCCCGGCCATTCAATGCCGATGGCGGGGTCGTTCCACAGGATGGTCCTCTCCTGCAGGGGGGCGTAGAAGTCGGTCGCTTTGTATAGCACCTCGGCCTCGGCGGAAAGAACCTGAAAGCCGTGCGCGAATCCCTGCGGAATCCACAGAATCCGGCGGTTCTCGGCGCTCAGAACGGCGCTCGTCCAGGCGCCGCAGGTGGGCGAGCTGCGCCGCAGGTCGACCGCGACATCGAAGATCTCTCCCCGGATGCAGCGAATCAGCTTGCCTTGCGGCTGGCGAATCTGGTAATGCAGGCCGCGTAGGACGCCGCCGCGGGAGAAGGAGTGATTGTCCTGCACAAAGCGCTCGGAAATCCCCAGGGCGGCGATGGAGCGCTCATTGAAGCTCTCGAAGAAATATCCCCGGCTGTCGGAGAAGACCTTGGGTTCGAGAACCTTAACTTCGGCGATCGAGGTGGACTCTACGTTCATGGAGGCTCCCGTTTGTGATGGAATGCGCCGCGGCGCCGGAGGCGAAGGATGCGGGCGATGGGGACCGGCGATCGATCCGAGGTTGAACCGAGGTTGAAATCAGGCGCGCCGGAGGGGCCGCGCACGGAGGCCGCTAATCCGGCGGATTTTGTGGCCCTGCGGCTCGACGCCGATTCCGCCGCGCGCTGGAACGCATCTGTTCATGCATCTTTATACCGTCTCCAGTACTTCCTCCAACTGCTGAGGCCAGGGCGCAAGGCGGAAGCCGAAGGCGCGTTCGAACTTATCGTTGCAGAGCCGGGAATTTGCCGGACGCCTGGCGGGCGCGGGGTACTCGGCCGTGGAAATCGGCGTGATGCGCGTTGCCGGCGCGCCGCCGCTTTTTTCGCCGCCGCGTTTTTCAAGGATCGCCCGGGCGAAGCCGCACCAGGAGGTGGCCCCTGCCGCCGTCATGTGATACACGCCCGCGGTCTCGCCGGCCCGGATCGAACCGGCGCCGATGCCCGCAAGCAGCCGAGCGGTGGCCTGAGCGATGGCCGCCGCGGAGGTGGGCGCGCCCACCTGATCGTCGACTACCCGCAGCTCCTCGCGCTCCCGCGCCAGCCGCAGCATGGTGAGTAGAAAGTTTTTCCCCCGCGCGCCGTAGACCCACGAAGTGCGCAGAATCAAAGCCGCCGCCCCGGTTGCGGCGATGGCCCGCTCCCCGGCCGCCTTCGATGCTCCATACACGCTCAGAGGAGCGGTCGGGTCGCTTTCCACATACGGCTCGCGCTTTTCGCCGTTGAAGACGTAATCCGTCGAATAGTGGATCAACGCCGCGCCCAACGCCGCCGCCTCTTCGGCCAGAACCCGCGGCGCCTCGGCATTCACCGAAAAACACAACTCCGGCTCCCGTTCAGCCAGATCCACCGCCGTGTAGGCTGCGGCGTTCACGATCGCATCCGGTCCGATATTCCGAACCAGCGCGCGGATCGAAGGCTCCTGGCGCAGGTCGCATTCCTTCCGGCCGGCGGCGATCAACTGGGCGCCGGGCAGCCGCAGACGAGCAAACTCCGCTCCCACCTGCCCGTCTTTCCCCATTAGCAAAATTCGCATGCCTCGTCCCGGTCCAGTTTAGAGCACCGGCCGCCCATCGTCCGGGCGCCGGCTCGGAAGCCCCGCTTCGGCAGGATTTCCAGGCGGGTCCATCTCTAGCGTGGCGAATCAGAAATTCGATCAAGAACGACCGCAGAGCCTTCGACTCCATTTGGCCCAATAGCCGGTCAAACCGCGCTCAGGATACCAGTTCATTGGTTAAGCGAACTTGCGCGTCCTGCTGCGCCTCGCTCCGCGCGTCCGCGCGTTTTTCAACAAACTCCCAGGGAAGAGCCGGAGAGTCTATTATGCAAGACTGGAAGGCCGGGCCGGATCGGAAGCGTTGCCGGCGACCGAGTTTGAGTCCGCTTCGAAGATTCCTGGGGGAAGGAGTGGAACAATTGTCCAGAAAGATCATCCCTCCGACGTTGCGCTCCCGAAGAGAGTTCCTCCGTGACTGTGGCGTTACAGCGGCCGCTCTGACCCCCATCCCCATGCTCGGAGGCTGGAGCGCGAACGCGGATCCGAACCCGGATCCGAATCGGGGAAACCGCGGACCTGCGCAACAGATCTTTCCCTTGGATCGGAACTGGCTTTTCGGTGGAAAGTTCGATGCCGCGGCCCTGGCGCCGGATTTCAAGGACGGCTCGTTTCGCTCCGTCACGCTGCCGCATTGCGTCACCGCGCTTCCCTGGCAAAATTGCGATCCCGCAACCTGGGAGCAAGTTTGGATCTATCGCCGGCATTTTGCGAGGCCGGCTGGAATCGAGGGCCGGCGGGCCTTTCTGCATTTCGACCGCGTCCTGGCCGCCGCGAGCCCGGCGCTGAACGGCCATCCGTTGGCGCGGCATCTGGGCGGATTTCTTCCATTCGAGCGGGAGATAACCGGCCTGATACAGGAAAGGAATGTGCTTGCGGTTGCCGTGGATGCGCGCTGGGAGAGCATCCCGCCCGCGGGTTCTCCCCAGGGTCCGCCATCGGTGGATTACATGCTCCCCGGGGGCATCAACGGCGCGGTGGAGTTGCGCATTGTCCCGCAGATATTTCTCAGCAGCGTATTCGCCAAACCGGTGAATGTGCTGGCCGCCGACCGGCAAGTCGAGGTCACCTGTTCGGTCAATGCCGGCGCGCCCGCGCCAGGTCCCATGCGTCTGGTGGCAAGCCTCCACGATGGTTCCCGCATCGTGGCCAGAACCTCGAAGAACATCGGACTGGCGTCGGCCGGGGAAAGTGAAACGACGCTGCGCTTAGGGGACCTCGGGAATATCCGGTTGTGGGATGTGTCGGCGCCGTATCTCTACGATCTGGCGGTCACTCTGTTTGCGGGCGATGCGCCCTGGCATCGGTATCGGACCCGGGTGGGGTTTCGCGATGCGCGGTTCGAAATCGATGGATTTTTTCTGAACGGCAAGCGGCTCCGGATCTTCGGATTGAATCGGCACGAACTCTATCCCTACGTGGGTTTCGCCGCGCCCCCCAGAGTGCTGCGCAGGGACGCCGAGATTCTGCGCCGCGAATTCAATTGCAACATGGTCCGGTGTTCCCACTATCCGCAATCCGAGGCCTTTCTGGATGCTTGCGACGAACTCGGAATGATGGTCTGGGAAGAACCTCCGGGATGGCAATACATCGGCGATGAAGCCTGGCAGAATCAGTTGGTCAGCGACGTGAGGGACATGGTGCGCCGGGACCGAAACCATCCCGCGGTGGTCATCTGGGGAGTTCGGGTGAACGAATCTCGCAACGATCCCGAGTTCTATCGACGCACGCGGGAGGCGGCGAAGGCGCTCGACGATTCGCGGCCCACCTCCGGATCCATGACCCCCTCGTCGATGAAGACCTGGCGCGAGCAATGGCGCGAGGACGTATTTGCCTTCGACGATTACCATGCGGCGCCGGACGGCAGCGTGGGGATACAGGCGCCCTTGCCGGGTGTGCCGTACTTCGTCACCGAGACGGTGGGTCAATTCGACTACGGGCGGGGAAAGGGTTTCGACATTACGTATCGCCGGGCCGGAGACCTGAAGCTCCAGCAAGAGCAAGCGGTTTTCCACGCTCAGGCGCATGACCGGGGCGCGGCCTACCCGCGGAACGGAGGCGTGCTCGCCTGGTGCGCCTTCGATTACGCGAGCCTGCTGAACGCCTATGACGGCGTGAAGTGTCCAGGGGTGGCGGACGTCTTCCGCAATCCGAAACTGGGCGCATCGTTCTATCGAGCGCAGGTAGACGCCAAGGTGCGCCCGGTGATCGAGCCGAGCTTTTATTGGGACTTCGGCCCCCATTCCCCCGCGGGGCCGGGCGACAGGGTCGCCATCTTCTCGAACTGCGATCGGCTGGAATTGGTGGTTGACGGCGTCCGGCGCGCCGTCCTTCATCCGGATCGGGCTGGATTTCCGCACTCGAAATATCCGCCGTTTTTCGCCGACCTCACCGTGCATGGGGCTGGCAAGCCCATGCTCCGCATCCACGGGT
>JAJYZK010000208.1 GCA_021799945.1 Acidobacteriota bacterium | reverse complement strand
GCTCATGTTGCGCAGGTGAATCCTGTTCAGCGGGGTCTCGCGGATACAGAGGAGGAGCGGCCTGCGCTCCTTGAGGCATACATCGGCCGCCCGCTCGATCAGGTTGGAGGCCATTCCCTGGGCGATTCCGGCCAGGGTTCCCATGCTGCAGGGCAGCACCACCATGCCCGCGGAGGGGTAGCTGCCGCTGGCCACCGGGGCGCCGATGTCGTCTTCGGCAAGCTGCCGCACCTTCGCCGATGGCTTGCCGAGCAGTTTTTCCGCCAGCCGGTTGCGTCCGCTTACCTTCAATTCTTCGGCCAGCACGCGAAGGGAGTTTGCCGAAGGAATAAAGTCGATGCGGGCGACGCGCGCGTCCCGCTCCAGCGCCTGCAACATCTTCTGCCCGAAGAGGGCGCCGCTGGCGCCGGTAAGCGCCAGGGTCAGGTTCAGGCCCCCGCCGGCGGTCCTCTGCGGCTGGCGCGGCGCCGGGCTCATTCCCCGAGCACCCGGCGAAAGATCGCGTCCACGTTGGAGAGCTGGCGCTCCAGAGCGAAGCTCCACGCCAGCTTTTCCGGGGGGAGCAGCCGGGCAATCTGCGGATCGCGCTCCACGCGCTGGCGGAAGGTTGGAGCGCCGGCGGCGGAATCGTCCCAGGCGCTCAGGGCGTGGCCCTGCACCAGGCGGTAGGCCTCTTCGCGAGGCATGCCGGCGTGGGCCAGGTCCAGGAGCAACTGGCCGGAAAAGACCAGACCGCCGCTGCTCTCAAGATTTTTCAGCATGCGCGCAGGATATACCACCAGATCGCGAATGAGCGCGGTGGTCTTGGCCAGCAGATAGTCGATGAGAATGCAGGAGTCGGGGAAAATAATGCGCTCGACCGAGGAATGCGAAATATCCCGCTCATGCCATAAAGCGACATTCTCAAAGGCCGCCTGGGCGTTGGAGCGCAGGATGCGGGCCAGCCCGCTGATCTGTTCCGAAACGATGGGGTTGCGCTTGTGGGGCATGGCGGAGGAGCCCTTTTGCCCGGGGCTGAAAAACTCCTCCGCCTCGCGGACCTCCGTCCGCTGCAGATGGCGGATCTCGACCGCGATCTTCTCCAGCGTGCAGGCCAGCAGCGCCAGCGCGGCCAGATATGCGGCGTGGCGGTCGCGCTGGATGACCTGGGTGGCGACCGGGGCCGGCTTGAGCCCGAGCCGGGCGCAGATCTGCTCCTCATGCTCCGGCTTCAAATGGCCGAAGGTTCCCACCGCTCCAGAGAGCTTGCCGATGCGAATATCTTCCGCGGCGGCTTGGAAGCGCGCCAGTCCGCGAACGGTCTCCGCGCGCCAGTTCAGCAGCTTGAGGCCGAAGGTCGTCGGCTCGGCATGAATGCCGTGCGTGCGGCCAATGGCGGCAGTGTGCTTGAATTCCACCGCGCGCTCTTTGAGCGCGGAGGCCAGAGCCTCGATGCCGTCGCGAATTAGCTCCGAAGCCTGGCGGATCTGCAGGGCCTGCGCGGTATCCACCACGTCGCTGGAGGTGAGTCCGTAATGCAGCCATCGTGAATGGGGGCCGATCTTTTCCGCCGCCGCGGTGGTGAAGGCGATTACGTCGTGCTTGACCTCCGCCTCGATCTCCTGAATGCGGGCGGCGTCAATCGCGCCGCACTCGCGGATGGCCCGCGCGGCTTCCGCGGGAACGATGCCGGCTTCGGCCAGAACTTCGGAGGCGGCGGCCTCCACCGCGAGCCACATGCGGTATTTGTTTTCCTCACTCCAGATGCGGCCCATGGCCGGACGGGTGTAGCGAGCGATCACAAGAAACTCCTCCGTGCGTTGAATCGGATGGACGAAGGCTCTATTTTAGGCCGAACGGATCCGTCGGGCTCGGCCGTGCGGAGGCCGGGCCGAGCCTGGCCGAAGAATCCGCTCCCCGCAACCGGTCCCCGCATCTTATCGGCAGGACTTGACGTGGAGCCGAGGCAGGGAATCGATCTAAGGAAGGGAATCGATGGAAGAGGCGATCGAACTGGTGACGGTGGGTTACTTCGGCGATCCGCTGGGCGCCGAGATGGCGAAGAGCCGGCTTGAATCGGCCGGGATCCCTTGTTTTCTGGTCGGAGAGAACGCCGCGCTGCTGTACGGCGTGGGACTGGGCGGATTGCAGCTCCAGGTCAGCCCGCGTGACGAAGCGGATGCGCGGAGCGTTCTCAACGACTCGGGTCTCGACGCCGAGCCCTGAGAGCGAAGCCGGCTGCTCGAGCCGAGGTTAGCCCGAATGCTACTCGCTGAGGTATTCGGATCGCCTGCCCGATGGCGATGCGGGGCGGCGGCTTGCGACGGGAAACCGCACGCGCAGGCTTCTTGAAAGCGGCAACCTAGGTCACCTGAATGAGACAAAGCGAACGGGGCAGAAGGTCGATGTCGATAGCGCTGGGCAGCGTGACTTCGCGCGCGCTCTCCCGGCCGTCAATCGAAAGAGATAAATGTCCGCTCCCGCTTCCTTCCAACTCCACGCGCGGCGACACGCCCAAATCGGCATAATTGGCAAGCACGACGCCGATTCGCCCATCCTGCGCCCGCCATGTCGCAGACTGGATTCCCGGTTCCTTGCCCCAGCCGAAGTCGCGTTCCGCCACGTTGCCGACCCTCCAGGGCCGCAGCATGCGGCCATAGACGAGATAATCGCGTGCGATTCCGGTCCGAAACCGATGGGTTCGATTCGCCCAGTCGAGAATTGCGCCCTGGTCGGGAAGGGCGCGGGTCCATGGCTGATCCCAATCGAATGCGATCCGCCCTTTATCCCGTAGCGTGAAGTTCACCATGTATCCGGTGACCAGCGCTCTGGCGATCGAGAGGCGCAGGGTTTCGTCACTGATGCGGTTGGTGTAAAGGCCCTCGTGGCCGTTGGCGTACTCGTGATACAAAAACGAGAATAGCGGGCAGGTCCGGATGCGCGCATCCCATATCTGAAACTTCTGCAGCCAGGTCTCGGGCGGGGCTCCTTCGCAGGACATGGCGACGGCGGGATTGACAGACCGAGCTGCGTCAATATCCCTCTCGAGCAGCGAATCGAAGGCTTTCGTCATCCACGGCCCGGGAACGGGTGGGTGTCCGTGGTCCGTCGCATAGCACGCTCTCGGCCCCGGCCCCTGATCGAACTGCTGGATGACGTCAGGGCCGAACTCCGCCATCCTGCGCGTCATGTCCACAACCATTTGACGGCCGCGCTCGGCGCCGACGCAAACAACGTAGTTCTTCCGCCAAGGCCATACGTCCATCAAAGGCGTTCCATCCCATTTGCGAGCCACCGCGGACTCGCCTCCGTGAGCATGGAAGTACGCCATCCCGTCGTAGTCTGTGTTCTTCTGCCAAATCACCCAGCAAAGACCGTCGCCATAGATGCCGGGATGCCAGCCCTTCTCCTTTGCCTTCGCCATGAACGCATGCATGGCCGCTTCCCCTCCGATGGGAGGAAACGCGTCGGGCTGGACCCATGGGCCGCCATGTTCCCAATTGAAGACGATCGGCATCAGCGGGCTCTCAACGTCTCCTGCCACCTTCTCCAGATAGGGCAGAGCATTCGTTGCCGGAGTATATTCGGGATTCACGGTTACTGGCCCGTCCCAGTCGGCCTGGCCGCGCATGGGGAACATGATCCCCACGGCGGATTCGGTCAACCACTTCGCGCAGTCGCTTCGATCGGCGAGTTTGGTTGCGCAGAAAGCCTGCTTCGAAGCCCAATCCCGGTAAATCTCCGCCGCGGCATACCAGTCGCCGTGAAACGTGCCGAGAACTACGTTATACGGTAGCTTGGTCTCGCCGGGACCACGAGCGCCGGGGTAGTGACCCAGCCCCATCGTGACGCCGTTATCCTCTAACAGGGGCTGGATAAACTTCGGCAATCCGGTCGCATCGTCCAAAGCCATATAGAGGCCGCCCGCGCTGTCATAGTAGGCCATCAGTTGAGTCGAGGCGCCTTGGCCGGGATAATTGCCGTATCGCCAGATCTCGGGAGTATTGCGATGCGCTCCGCCATACACTCCCAGGGTCATCGAAGGCCCCACGGGACCGGATAACAACCCATCCAACGAGGACGAAAGAATGTGGCTGGAGCCGCCGTTCATCGGATCGTCGAAAGGGACTTGGACCACCGGAAACTGCGTATGCCCGATCCATAAGTTTGTCTGGTTCACCAGCTCCAGACTCCAATATGTGAGCGCGCCGATCCTGGGCGCCCGAATTGTCACGCGCGCGTGGAAGGGCAAGTTGCCGAGCGATCTGTACTCGATAAAGATCTTTTGCTCGGTCTCATTGTCGTTGCGGTCTATTTTTACTTCTTTCGCTTCCAGCAATGAGGTAGATGTAAAAGGGCTCAAAGGGGGAAACATGAACGGCGAATTTGTAGCGTATTACCGTGTGAGCACGCAAAAGCAGGGCCAAAGCGGTCTTGGGCTGGAGGCGCAGAAAACGGCAGTCCACCAGTTTCTAAATGGGGGGCGCTGGAAGCTGCTGCATGAATTGGTAGAGGTCGAGTCCGGGAAGAACGCCGACCGTCCGAAGCTGGCAGAAGCCCTGCGGCTTTGCCGGTTGCATCGCGCCAAGTTGCTGGTAGCCAAGCTGGATCGGCTCAGCCGCTCTGTTTCATTCATCTCGACGATGATGGAAAGCGGCATAAAATTTCAAGCCGTCGATATGCCGGACGTAAACGAAATGGTCTTGCACATCCTAGCTTCTGTTGCGCAGGGGGAGGCCAAAGCCATCTCCGACCGCACCAAAGCCGCGCTAGCCGCTGCAAAGGCCCGTGGTGTAGCCTTAGGCGGTCTCAAGTGGAATCTTCCCTCGGTAAGCCACCTTGGCGTCAAGGAATCCGTTCGCGTCCGCAAAGAGAACGCCAGCAAGTATCGCGCCGATATTCTTCCCATCATTCGGCAGAAACAAGCGGAAGGAATCATCACGCTGAAAGCCTTGGCGGATGCATTGAACGCGGATGGAACACCAGCACCACGCGGAGGTCAATGGCAACCCACTCAAGTCATGCGATTGCTCAAGTCCTGAATCATCAAAATTCCAGAAGGGAATTCCCTCGATCAAACCCGGCTCAGGTCGGGTTTTCTTTTTGCATGAAAACACGTTTTTTCTTTATAGTTAACGTTAAAGTGAACGATATTTTGTTGACAGGAATCCAAGTTTTTTCGTCCGTTACTGACAGTAACACTACAGGAATTTGTATGTGGTAAGAACCTCATAAAACCCTTGTTTCACACGATTTAATAAGCTTGAAGGACCTCACTGGACCCTGGACCATATTGGATCTATGTCTTAACGGCTGAAGAGATAGGACCTCATCGGACCTCAGGCTCTTCTGCATGCCGGCTGCATATAGGTAACAGTAAATGTTACAGATAGAATCTCATCGGACCCCGGACCCCGGACCCCGGACACTGGACCCTGGATCTATGTCTTAAAGGCTTAAGAGATAGATCCCTCGAAGACCCTTATACCATGCCGGACGCACAAAGGATCGTGCTCTATCTTTTGCATGCCGGCTGCATATAGGTAACAGTAAATGTTACAGATAGAACCCTCGAAGGCCATGCTGGCCCTTACAGGTCCGACGATGCCTTCGGCCCTGTTGTCCCTTATAGTTAACGTTAACGCTTACTCTCTCACTTTCTTACTCTCTCACTTTCTCACTCTCTCACTCTTTATGCCGCATGAAGGATCGTCAAGGATGTCCCAGGCCCTTTGAAGATCCTTACAGGTCCCGCGCCTTCGGCCATTCAGGCCCGGTAAGGCCCATTCAGGCCCGGTAAGGTCCACACATGCCTTCGGCCATTCAGGCCCAAGCAGGCCCATTCAGGCCCGGCCATGCTGGACCAAGATGGACCATGCGTGTTCATGCATGGAAGGCCCTTGATGGCCCCTAGCCTTGGCCATAAAAGGGTCTTACGGGTCCATCAAGGGCTTAGTCATATAAATTCCGTTTAGCACGATTTTTAGCCTTCAAACGGTCGATTCAGGAGAATATGGCGACTTTGGAGACTGGTTAAGTCTTTTATTTGCTTTAACTTACTGATTCCAATAGGTCTTGGCGGAGA
>JAJYZK010000207.1 GCA_021799945.1 Acidobacteriota bacterium | reverse complement strand
GTCGTAGAGATAAATCATCTTGCCGAGCCCGAGGGTGCCGGCCAAAGCCGCCGCTTCGTGCGAGACGCCCTCCATCAAGTCCCCGTCCGAGCACAAGACGTAGGTGTAATGGTCCACGATGTCGAACCCCGGCCGGTTGAAGCGCGCGGCCAAGCTCCTCTCGGCGATGGCCATGCCCACGCCCATGGCGAAACCTTGCCCCAGGGGCCCGGTGGTCGCCTCCACCCCGTCCGTCTCCCCGTGTTCGGGGTGCCCGGGGGTGATCGACCGCCACTGGCGGAACTGCTGAAGATCGGCCATCGACACCTTGTAGCCGCACAGGTGGAGCAGGCCGTAGAGCAGCGCCGAGGCATGGCCGTTGGAGAGCAGAAAGCGATCGCGATTCACCCAGCGGGAGTCGCCGGGATTGTGCCGCATGTACTTGTGGAAGAGCAGGTAGGCGATCGGAGCGTCGCCTAACGGCGCTCCCGGATGGCCGCTGTTCGCTTTTTCTACGGCATCGACGGCCAGGAAGCGAAGCGCGTTGATCGACAACACATCCAGTTCACTCATAATGATTGACGGTTCCCTCTCTTGAGCGGTTATGTCTCCTGGGCCGGGGGAGACATTCTGGTGCTTGGGGCCGGCGGCGGGCCGCATTCCCTGGCGCGCTTGCTTGGATGGCGCCCGGGTGCCGCCGGTTCTTATTCTGCGGTTTCCAGCGTCAGTTCGAAGTTCCGGCCCTCCCACCGGTCGCTCGCAGGCCAGAACAGGGTGAACAATATGCGGCCCTCGCGGCCTCGCTCCGTCTCCAGGTCGGCGAAATGGCCCGGATACCCGATGCTGCGGCTGTCCGCAGTCCGCACCGAAGCCCACTCGTCCACGCTCCAGACTGCGCGGAACTGCTCGGGGGCGAGAATCCTCAGCCTTTTTCCTGCGGTCATGCGCTTTACTTGCCGGTCGAGGCGGAAGATTTCGATTCCGCTGGCGCGCTTGCCTGCCCCGTACCTGTCAGCCACCGGGGCCAGCCGGTCGAAGACCTGGCCATCGACCGCCGACCTAAGCAGTTTGACATATTCCGCGTGAGCCCATACCAGCGGCATGGCCGATCCGGTGGGCGCGCCGAGCTTGAGCCGGCTTCCAGGCAAGCTGGGCGCATCCCAGATCTGCTCGGGCAGCATCCCTCCGATTGATGCAAAGCGCTCCAGCGCCTGAATATAGGGCTTCGGATCTCTACCGGCGGCAAGTTCATAGTGCCCGCGCTCGCCGGTCAGCAGAGGCCACGCGCGGCCCTGCCCCCAGTGGAGAAAGGGCCCGCCATTATGACGCTGCCCATAGCCATCGTGGTTATAGCGTCTCCAGCAAGGTCCGGCGGGAGTCTCCACCTTGAGCGCGTGATCGACCACCTTGAGGGAGTCGACGATCAGCGGATCGTCGGCGCGGCGCACGCCATAGCGCACCAGCTCGAGAAAGCCCGCGTCGACGATCTCTCTGGCTTCGAATATGTATTTTTCCCCGGGGCCGCGGTTGTTGATGCGCACATGCTCGCTGCCGCATCCCTCGTGCGCGTAGGGCTCCCCGCACTCCGGCGGACGCACCCGCATGTAGTGGCGGGGAACCTCCGGCAGCAGCACGCCGCTGCGGGTCACCGTCCAGTCTTCCAGGTGGCTCTCCAGCCAGTCCGCATGCTCCTCCAGAAAAGTGGCCAGCTCCACCGATTCCGCGGCGCGGGCCATTTCCGAAGCGCAGACCAGGCCGGAGATCACCGCAGCCAGGGTGGAGGGGGAATAGCCGGCCAGCTCCTCCCAACGTTCCTGCTGGGAGACAGGCGCATGGCGCACCAAAAAGCCGGCGGCGCGAAGCGCGAAATCGAAGGCGTTGAAGGACTCCAGATGACCCAGCTTCCAAAGCCGCCAGGCGAGAATGATAGGGAAGGCGACTTCATCCAGTTGGATGCCCGACCAGTAGGGGTTCCCGTTAATCCAGAAATTTTGTGAAAAGCTTCCATCGGGCCGCTGGGTGCAGGCCAGGTAGGTGAGCGCCCTTCTAGCCGTCTCCAACCGTCCGGCGGCGACCAGCGCGGTGGCGCTTTGCACCATGTCCCGGGTCCACACCAGGTGGTAGCCGCCCAGATCCTCATCGCCCTTGTGTTCGCCCCAGGGAATCGACGCGGAGGCGATAAAGGCTCCGGGATATTGCTTATCTTCGTGGCAAAGAATGACTTTGTGGCTGGTTCGCAGCAGGCGGCCGCCGTCCTGCGCGCCTGCCAGCAGATCTTTGGGCGCCGGCGCGCGGCGCCACTGCTCCCGGCAGCGCTCCAGCGACTGGTCGAAGGGCGTGAGCAGCGCCCCGAGCGAAGCGGTCAATGCCGCGTGGCTGCCTTCGCCGATGCCGATGGTCACGATGAACTCGCGATGCCGGCTCACGTCGATTTCGCCGGTCAGGGCGATATTGCCGTCGAGGGCCATCCCGAACTCCCAATCCATGCGCAGGTTGCCCATCACATCCTGCCAGCCGTCGCTATGGCCCACGTAGCCGCAGCTGGCCCGGGAAAAGCCGCAACTGGCGGTCATGGCCAGGGCGATCGAGTTCTTCCAGGCCAGCAGCACCCGCTGTCCCGCGACATCCATCACGCCGCCGGAGTTGCCCGCCCCGCTCACCTCCAGGTGTGGGGCGAGCAGCGCATAGGCCTTCATCCGGGAGAGAACCTGTTCGTCGCCCTCCAGCCGCACCCGGACGAGCACGGCGGGATAATGCGGGTCGGCGATGATCTCCTTGATCAGCGTGTAGCGGCCATGGGGATCCCGGTTGGTGAGCCGCACCGCAGTCGTATCGGGATCGATGTACTCGAAGTGGCGCTCGAGGTCGCGCTTCTCCTCGTGGGCGAAGGTTTCCCCGTCCGTCAGCAGGAACTGCATATCGCGGATCTGCGGCCGGTCGATCGTGGGGTAATAAAGTTCGTTCAAAATTCCGTGAGAAACCGTGTACCAGATGCAACTGGAGGCCGAATACGCCATCCCCACCGTATCTTTTCTGGCCGAACTCCATCGCGGATCCATTCCCGGCGCCCCGAAGGCGGCGCCCTGCCCTGCGATCCAGCGATAATTCCGATTGGGTTCCGTCGCGCTCTCTCCCACAAACACTCCTTATCGAGATTTTCCGGAGCCTTCCGGATCGATTCGTTGACAGGGCCGGCAAATCTCCGCCGGCGCCCGTTTCGCCGCCGCGGAACCGCCCCCCAGAATCCCGCCGCGCATCACAGCACCTGCTTATACGCGTCGGGATCGGGATGGAAGGCCACCTCCCGCATCGCGTGGGTGACCTCCCGGTTCTTCATGAAGCACTCCCAGACGAAGCCATTCCTGAGATTTTCCGCCATCAGCAATCCGATGCCAACGTTGATGCCGATCACATCGCTGCCGACCCAGTTGGCTTTGAGCTGAAAGGCGTCGGCGAAGCCATAGCGGCCGTACAGCTTGTCTCCCAGCGTCTCCTTCATGCTGAGCAGCACGTGAGAGCACTCGGCGGGCAGAAAAACCAGGGATCCGGCCGCGGCGCAGGGGGCCAGAGTGCCGTCCAGCGGACCCATGGAAGGCGGTCCGCCCCAGACGCGATAGCCTTGCCGGGAGTCCGAAGCGGTGATGCCCCACAAGTTCTGATCGATCCAGGGGAAGCGCTGGCTGAGAACCAGACACCAGAGCTGATGCGCGCGGGTCGCGGCGATGGAATTCGTGAAGTAATTGGCGTGCCGGTCGCGCACGTCGCGATAATCGCACCAGGCCTGCGGATATTGGTGGATGAAGATGGGGGCCACGCCGCTGATGTAGTCGATCCCTCCATAGGACACCACCGGACGCTGCACCGATTCCCAGGTCTGCGCGGGAATGGGATGGGTGGGCGAACCGATGGCCAGCAGATACATGGTCGTCAATTCGGCGTAGATGTCCCAGCGGTGCTTCAAGAATCCCAGGTCGGGCAGCCAGCCCATGGAAAGGGTGGTTCCCCCGTTCATCATCCATTGCCAGTCGATCCTGCGGTAGAAGGTCGTGGCCAGCGCCTGAATCCGCGCATTGCCGGTGAAATATTGCCGGCAGTGAAGAACCCCGCAGAGCAGCAGCGAGGTGTCGATGGAGGAAAGCTCGCTGCCGAAGAGGCGCTGTCCGCTTTCGATGTCGATGAAGTGGTACAGGAAGCCGTGCTCATGTGGGCATTCCTCCAGCAGAAAGGCCAGGGTCTTTTCCACCCGCTCTTCGCAGTCGATCGGCCTTAAATAGTTGCGCTTGGAGGCGATGCAGAGCGCGCTCAAGCCAAACCCGGTGGCCGCGATGCTGGCCACCCGGCTGAGGGAGACGCCGGCGACCTTGGCCCGGTCACGCACCAGTCCGGTGCGCGGGCTGGCCTCGTTCCAGAAGAAATCGCAGTTCCTGCCCTCCATGTCGTCCAGCAGCGCATCGGCCGCTTTGGAGACCTGAGTAAGCGGACGGTTGATGAACACGCCCGGGGGGTGGGGATAGTTTTCAGCGGATTGGCTTTCGGTCTTCGGCGGGTTCGGAGTGGGGGGAGCGATGGCCTGGGGCGCGGCCGCCGCGATGCCCGGCGTTCCCAGGGCGAGCGCACCCGTCGCGCCTGCCTGCCGTAAGAGCTCTCTGCGGGTTATCCGGTCCACGGCCAAAGCGGCGATTTCTGCGGAGCAAAGATGAGAGCCATACCTTCGATGCAGCAGGCTGGGCCAACTGCTCTGAGTTTAAACCCAGGCCGCGGCTCCCGGTGGCCCGGAGGGAAAACGAGCGCATCCGGCTTGGCATCCTTGCAGCCTATTTTCCGGTCCCGGCGCCGCTTCCATCCGCCGCTTCCATCCAATCACTTGACCGCGGCTGCGCCCTCGCCGGCGGCCATTGCATCCATGTACCATGAGTGCTGTCTGGGGATGCGCCCGGAGCGCGCCCCCTTTCGCATCTGTTCGGAGTTTCTTAACCCGCATCCGCCCCGACGGGGCATGCCACCCCGGAATCCTGCCAGCGCAAGACCGGGCATCCAGCATCAGGAGGAACAACTTGGCCTACGAACTGCCTCCCCTTCCCTACGACTATGCGGCGCTCGAACCTCACATCGACGCAGAGACCATGAAGCTGCATCACGACAAACACCATGCGGCCTATGTGAATAACCTGAACGGAGCCATAGAGAAGCATCCGGAGCTGGGCAAGAAATCTCCGGAAGAACTTCTTCGCGACCTCGCCGGCGTTCCGGAAGACATCCGTGGAGTCGTCCGCAACAACGGAGGAGGCCACGTGAACCACACCATGTTCTGGAAGATCATGAAGCCGGGCGGAGGAGGCGATCCGCACGGAAGGATCGGCGAACAAATCGCGAAGGACTTCGGCGGCTTCGCGGATTTCAAGAAGCACTTCAACGAAACCACCGCCAAGCAGTTCGGCTCGGGCTGGGGCTGGCTGATCTGGGAGGGCGGCAAGCTGAAGGTCGTCACCACCCCGAACCAGGACAACCCCATCTCTCAGGGGCATCACCCGATCCTCGGCAACGATGTCTGGGAGCATGCCTATTACCTGAAGTACCAGAACCGGCGTCCGGATTACCTGGCGGCCTGGTGGAACACGGTGAACTGGGAAGAAGTCAACCATCGCTTCGAAGCGGCCCGGAAGTAGGCGGCTTCACGGCACCCCCCGGGACGGGCGGCCTCTCGCGGCAATGCGCGGGCGGCTCGCCTCTCCCGGGCCCATCTCGTCGTCGCGGATCGTAATGGAATCCGGCCGCCGGAGCGGGTTGGACCGCCGCAGCAGGGCTGCCGCATCTGGCTGGATCCCGGGCGGTTATGCGCCCGCCAGCCAGCGTCGAATCAATGTCATCCCTTCCTCCCGGGTGCGGATCCTTCCTTCAAGCTGAGCATCCTCCGCCCGGGCCAGCAGTTCTTTGAACTGCGGCCCCGGCCGCAGGCCCTCGGCGATCAAAACCCTGCCGGTCACCAGCAGCGCAGGCTTCACCTGGGCTGGGGGAGTCTGCTCATAGCGCTCCCTGGCGTAGCGATACAGATCCAGCGAGCCGTGGCTTGCGAGGCAATCCAGCCGGTGCAGCTCCAGAT
>JAJYZK010000206.1 GCA_021799945.1 Acidobacteriota bacterium | reverse complement strand
ATCATGCGCACATTCACATGCCGCACGGCGTGAAACACCTGGGCGGCGATGCCGTTCTGGCCGCGGATGTTTCCCCCGACCAGACATACCAGAGCCTTGCGGCCCTCATACTTCACATCGGCCAGTTTGCTCAGATCGGCGGTCAACTCGGGCAGCTTCTCGGTGGAGTCCACGCTCAACGAGACGCTGACCTCGGAGGTGGACACCATGTCCACCGGGCACTTGTGCCGGTCGAAGACCTCGAAGACGGCGCGCAGATAGCCGTGGGACATGAGCATGCGGCTGGCCACCAGATCGATGATGGTCAACCGCTTTTTGGCCGCAATCGACTTGAAGGGACTCCTGCCCTGCTGCGCCAGGGCGGTGATCCGGGTGCCCTCGTTGGCGGCGTTGCGGGAGTTCAAAACAAGAACGGGGATATCTTTCTGCACCGCCGGAAGAATGGTCGCCGGATGCAGCACCTTGGCTCCGAAGTACGCCAGCTCGGCAGCCTCTTCGAAGCTGATGTTTTTCACCCGCAAAGCATCGGGGCAGACTCGAGGATCCGCGGTCATGATGCCGTCGACGTCGGTCCAGATCTCAATGGCCTCGGCCTGCATCGCGCCGCCTACCAGGGCGGCGGTAAAGTCCGAGCCGCCCCGCCCCAGGGTGGTGGTCACCCCTTCGGACGTCGAGCCGATAAAGCCGCCCATTACCGACACGCGTCCCCGCCTGGCGAGGGGAAGCACCTGCTGCCGGCAGCGCAGCTCAATCAGTTCGCTGTTGGGCGCCGCCTTGCCGTACTGGTTGTCGGTGACGATGCATCTCCGCGCATCCACATGTTCCGCATCCATGCCTCCCTGGCGAAAGACCGCGGTGACCATGCGGCTGGAGAGGCGTTCGCCAAAGCTGACCACGAGGTCGGAGGTCCGCGGCGTCAGCTCGCCGACCGCGGACAGCCCGCGCAGAATCTCGTCCAGAGAATCGAAGTCGCGATGAATCCCCTGCTGCAGATCGCGCAGCGGATCGGCGCCGCCCGGACCGGCGAGCGCCTGTGCGGAGGTCTCCAGATGCCGCTCGCGCAGCCGGTCTGAGATGGCCAAGGCGCCGGCGCGGTCCCCGCAACCCGCCGCCGCGGCGGCGGCCAGAAGCTGGTCGGTTACCTTGGCCATCGCGCTGACCACCACGATGGGCGCGGCGCCGCCTTCGATCCGTCCCTGGACGATGGCCGCCGTGCGCTGCATGGCCGCGGCATCCTCCACCGAGGTGCCGCCGAACTTCATCACGACCAGCTTCATGCCGGAACGGCTACCCGTTCAAGCCTGCCTGCGCCGGGACCCGGATTGGCGGGGAAATCCAGCCGGCCCGAGGCCGCCAGCAGCTCCCCGTTCAGCAGAGCGGCGCCGGCCCCGCCCCGAATCGTATTGTGGGAGAGCACGGTGAATTTCCAGTCCAACAGTTCGCAGGGCCGCAGACGGCCAACCGTCGCGGTCATGCCTTTGCCCCGCATCCGGTCCAGCCGGGGCTGCGGGCGATTCTCTTCCTCGAGAAACTCGACCGGGCGCTCGGGCGCGGTCGGCAGAGCGCTGCCGACCAGCGGCGTGAACTCCCTCCAGGCGGCCAGAATCTCTTCTCGGGACGCCTTCCGCGACAGCTTCACGCTCACGCTCTCGGTGTGCCCGTCCTCCACCGCGACCCGGTTGCAATGCGCGCTCACCCGCGCCGCCAGGGGCTCGATCCGATCGCCGCGCAGCCGGCCCAGCAGCTTTTTCGTCTCGGACTCCATCTTTTCCTCTTCGCCCTTGATGTGCGGAACGACGTTCCCGAGGATGTCGAGCGACGCCACGCCCGGATAGCCCGCTCCGCTGATGGCCTGCAGGGTGGTCACCGCGACGCCTTCCACGCCAAAGCGCTCCTCCAGAGGCTTGAGCGCCAGCACCAATCCGATGGTGCTGCAATTGGGGTTGGTCAGGATGTAACCGCCGCCGTTCTTCCGCCAGCTCTGCGACTCCAGAAGGCCGACATGCTCGCGATTCACTTCAGGAACCACCAGAGGCACGTCCGCCTGCATGCGGAAGGCGCTGGAGTTGGAGATCACCGCGCAGCCGGCGGCCGCGAAGGCCGGCTCCATCTCCCGGGCGATATCGGCGTCCAGCGCGGCGAAGATCACCTTGGGAGCGCCCTCCGGGCTGGCCGGAGAGACCGTCATTCCGGCGATTTCGGCGGGAATCGGGGTGTCCAATTTCCAGCGCGCCACGTCTGCATAGCGGCGGCCGCTGGACCTGTCGCTGGCCGCCAGCCACGCCACCTCGAACCACGGATGGGCCTCAAGCAATTGGAGAAAGCGCTGCCCGATTACCCCGGTGGCGCCAAGGATCCCGACCTTCTGCCTGGTTTGCATAGCTAGAGGAGATTTTAGAACATTTCTACGGCAACCCAGATGCCGAACCGCCGGGCGATGGAGGCGGAGCGATTCGGCCTCCCCTTCCGGCGCTCAAGGCCTACCGCGGCCGGCAGCAGAGGGCGAAGCAAAGCCGGCCCCGCGGCCGGCCGCCTCAGCACTCTCCGCCCTCCAGAGCGGCCACCACGGCATCCACAAAGGCCGAGGTTCCGGCGGATCCGCCGACGTCGCGGGTCAGAAACCGGCGCTCCCGGTAGACCGACTCCAGCGCGCCTTGCACCTGGTCCGCCATGCCGGCCTCGCCGAGATGCCGCAGCATCAGAATGGAGGATTGCAGCAGCGCCGTGGGATTGGCCAGATCCTTGCCGGCGATGTCCGGAGCCGATCCGTGAACCGCCTCGAAGATCGCGCACTCCGCTCCCAGATTGGCCCCGGGCGCCAATCCGAGCCCCCCGATAAAGGCTGCGCACAGGTCGCTGACGATGTCGCCGTAGAGATTCTCCAACAGCAGCGTGTCGTACTGGTAAGGATTCATCACCAACTGCATGCAGGTGTTGTCGATGATGTGCTCGGCATAGGCGATCTGCGGGTAACCCTTGGCCACTTCGCGGGCGCAGCGCAGAAACAGCCCATCGGACATCTTCATGATGTTCGCCTTATGGATGGCGTGAATCTTGGCGCGGCGGTTTCTGGCGGCGTACTCGAAGGCGAATTTCGCGATGCGGGTGGATCCCTTTTCGGTGATGATCTTGAGCGACTCCACCACGCCGGGGACGACCTCGTGCTCCAATCCCACATATTCGCCCTCGGTATTTTCGCGGACGATCACCAGATCCACTCCCGGATAGCGGCTCTCCAGTCCGGGAAGATTGCGAATCGGGCGGAAATTGGCGTAGAGTTCGAACCGCTTGCGCAAGGTTACGTTGATGGAGGAGAAGCCCCCGCCGACGGGAGTCGTCACCGGCCCCTTCAACGCCACGCGGTTGCGTTCGATCGACTGGTACAGCTCCGGCGGGATGTAGGCCCCGTGCTTCTCAAAGGCGGCGGCTCCGGCGCTGTAAGGCTCCCAGGCGAATTTCACTCCCGCCGCATCTCCGGCGGCGTTCAGGATCCGCACCACCGCCCCGCTCACCTCCGGGCCGATTCCGTCCCCGGCGATGAGCGTGATGTTATAGTTCCGCGGCGAAACGTTGTGGCTCATTCGCCGCCCTGCCTTTCTGCGCCCTGTTTCATTTCTTTTTGTTCCTGGCCGGCTCCCGCGAATTCAGCAACTGCTCCAGTTCCTCTTTGAACTCGCGGACATCTTTAAAGTCGCGGTACACGCTCGCAAAGCGGATATATGCCACCGTGTCGAGCGCCTTCAGGCGAGTCATGATCAACTCGCCGATCTGGCTGGTAGTGCGCTCGCGCTCCGGCGAGTCCACCAGGAAGACCTCCGTCTCGTCCACGATGGCTTCCAGCTTGGCGGCGGAGACGGGCCTCTTTTCGCAGGCCCGGAGCAACCCGCTGAGAACCTTCTGCCGTTCGAATTTCTCGCGCCGGCCGTCCTTCTTAACGACCATGTAGGGAATTTCGTCGATGCGCTCGTAGGTGGTGAATCGCTTGCCACAGCGCTCGCATTCGCGCCGGCGCCGGATGGAGTCCGCTCCTTTGCTTTCGCGAGAATCCACGACCCGATCCTGCGCGAAATCGCAATAGGGGCATTTCATCCGGCTCTCACGATTTTATCGCAGGCCGCCCCAAGCGGGCGCTCCGGGCGCATCGGGATCTCCGGCCCGGGCGCAAACCCGTTTTCGCCAAAGGCTTTCACGCCTCGCTCACGGCGCCGGACGGCGCCGCGGCCTCCTCCAGGAGATGTTCCGACTCCTCGGAAAGCTTCTTGATCGAAACATGCTCCACCCGGGCCCAGATGAGCCCCAGGGGGATCACGGTCATGAAGGTCACCAGCAGCAGCATCGCCGCGCAGGCCAGCGCCGGCTCGAATGGCACGTCGAAGATGCTTTCCATCACCCCGGTGGTTACGCCGATCTGGGTGAACCATCCGATCACCGGCAATTGCACGATGGAGGTGACCATGCTGGCCGCCATCAGCACCATGCAGCGCGCCAGACTCATGGAGGAAAGCTGGGGGGAGGACACAAAGGCGCGCGCCGTCGCCAGGTAAGCGGCGGTGATCATGCACCACATGACCAGGGAAATCAGCAAAGACAGAACAAAGTCGCCGAAGCTGTCGATGGCGTCGAGCCCGTCGCGAAAGGAGTGGATTTTCATCTCCACGCTCTCCCCCAGCTCCGCGGAGATGGGCTGCAGGGCGCAGGCGGCCAGCCGGCCAGCCGGCTTGCCCCAGATGCGGACGCAGAGAGCGACGATCCCCAGCGCGACCGTCATCGCCAGACCTCCCATTGCGGCGTGCCGCAGGGCCTCATGATGGGGCAGCGAGGCGCGGTCCGGAGCCAGCAGCAATGCGCCGGAAAAAATCAGCGCCATGGCCCCCAGATCGAACATGCGCTCGACCGCGTAGACCGCGATTTGCGAGCTGACGGAGAGCTGAGTTCGCCGGGCCGCCAGGTAGGGCCGCACCAGATCCGCCAGGCGGCCAAACAGCGCCACGGCGGCGAATCCGATGACCTGGGATCCGAAGAGTGAGAACGAGCTGACCCGCTTTTTCGGCTTCAGCAGCACCGCCCAGCGCACGGCGCGAAGCACATAGCCCAGCGCAATCATGGCTATGCCGAAGGCGATGTAAGTCCAGTCCACATGCCGCACCTGGCCGAAGAAGACGCCCCACTGAAAATGGACGCGAGAGCGGGCGAGAATCGCCCCGACCAGCAGGATGGCTCCTCCGCCAAGAATCAACCATCGATTCAGCTTCAAAATTCTCTCCCGGCCATCGACGCCGCGAACTTTCGGCGCGGCGGCGACAACCTCCAAGCGGCGCTCCGTGAGACGATCTTGCGGCGCCGACCGATGGCTACCGTTCGGCTGCGGGGCTCACCGGCTTACCCCACCGCCCCGCCCCTTGAGCGACGCCTCTTCGGCCAGCTTGCGCCGGTTGAATTCGCGGATCACGCGCGCCACATACGCGCGCGTCTCGGCGTAGGGCGGCACTCCATGGTACCGGTCGACGGCCTCCGGCCCGGCGTTATACGCCGCCAGCGCCAGCGCCAGGTTTTCGCGATAGCGCAGCAGCAGCGCATCCAGGTAGGCCGCGCCGCCGCCCACATTCTGTTCCGGCCGAAAGCTGTCTTCCACGCCCAGCTCCGAGGCGGTGGCCGGCATCAGTTGCATCAATCCGCGGGCTCCGGTCCGGCTCACCGCGTAGGCATTGCCGTGGCTCTCCGCGCGGATCACGCTGGCCAGCAGGTCCACGTCCAGGTTATGTGCGGCGCCCACGCGGGCCAGGATCTGCCCCAATTCCGCGTCCGTCAGCTTGGACTCCGCCGGCGGCGCGGGGGCAGGGTCCGCGGGCGGCGCCGGCAGGGGCGCGATAGAAAGTATCTCATTGCGATCCACCTCGATGAAGTTCGCGTCGCCCGGTCCGGTAAACAGACGCACCCGCGCCCCGGCCGCCTCTTCATGATCGCAGGTCAATTCGAAACCGTTTTTGAGCGTAACGCGCTCGGCGGCGCGCAGGTTGGATGCGAGGCCCAGAACGGCCAGCAGGGCCGCACCGCCCGCCGGCCCCCATGCGCCGCCGCGA
>JAJYZK010000205.1 GCA_021799945.1 Acidobacteriota bacterium | reverse complement strand
GAGGAACAAAGCCGGCGCGACATTCCGGGGAAGGCCACGGCGTCCCTTGCAGGAGGCCGGCGGTGAAGCGCGCCTTTATCGATGGACCTCGTTCCGTCTGGCCGGTCTGTGCGCCGCGCCGCGTGTTGGGGGTCAGCGCCACAGGCTATCCTCGGCGCCGGAGGCGGCGGATTGGGATCGGCCAGCGGCGTTTCCGGAGCGAGGAGGCGCTGCTGGCGCATCTGGTTGCGGCGCATGCCGAGACCCGCGGCGCATGCGGCGGGCCTCGCCTGTGGCGGGGGCTCGGCAAAGGCGGCGCACGGGTGGACAAGCAGCGGGTGCAGCGGCTGATGCGGGAGCATGGCATCCGTGTGCGCGGCCGGCGGCCCTTCCGGCTGGATCGCGACGTCTCGCCGCCGGGTGCGGACAGGGCCTGGTCGGATGATGCCCCGTATATCGATGCGCTGGAGATGCCCTGGCGGAAGCGGCGGCCATCGAAGGGCGAGTTGTTGCTCGATCGCGATCGCGGAGGTCAGTACGCCAGGCGGGACTTCACGCGGTTTCTCGATGCGCCCGGCATTACGGCTTCGATGCGCCATAAGGAAAACTGAGGGGACAACGGCTGCGCAGGTCTGGCCGCAGCCGCACGCGCTCCACGCTGAACGGCTCCAGTCCAGCCGGGCGCGAACCCCGCTGGACGAAGAAGCAAATCCAGGCTGCCGAAGAAGACCCAGCGGCAACCGCCGCACGGCGGCTATGGCGAGATGCGTGAGTCTCGCCTAAATCGACTCGCTCCGCGCACGCATTCTGAGGGCAGGGTCAGGGAGTGGCTTTATGAACGTTCGAGTTGTCGCTTTTTTCGCATGGTCTTTCATCTTTGGATTCCCTGCATTTGGCCAATCTGCTGGGTCTTCTCGGGGCAATCTGGATCCTACGCGCAGCATTCAAGCGCCCGCGATGGAAGGATCTTCCGGCAGGCCGCTGCCGGAGCAGTACATCTGGACGCAAGCGCCGCCATCTGGAGCAAGCGGCGCGCCCACGCAAACGACCGCCGCCAATCCAGATCAGCCAAGGCCGCACTATTTTCGCGACCACTTCACCGTGGCGCATGCGCCTGCCCAGGCAACGCTGTATGTCGCAGGCCCACGCAGCGTCACGGTGTACTTGAATGGCAAGCGGGTCTTGGAAACGCGCGCCTACCCCTCGTTGCTTTTGGCCATGAAAATCCATGTGTTCACCGTCGATGTCGGGCGCTTTCTGCAGCCCGGGAAAAACGTAATCGCCGTCGAGGGTATGCGCGGCAAAGGGTTCGACCGGGTCCCGGCGATGGGACAGGTCCTGGTTGCAAAGATTGTTCCGGCGGGCCGCGGCTTGGATGCCTCGCCCTTGGAAGTGACCAACCCAGAATGGAAGGGCGCAACAACAGCCGAGAGTGGATGGCAACGAGCGGATTTCAATGACTCCGCATGGCCAAAAGTACATGCGCTGGGGTCGATCGATGGCAACATCGAGTACCTGCAAGCGAACGCCGATTCCGGTTTATATGACTGGCCGGGATACACGGGGATTTCTCCATTTCTTGCGCGGTATCGGTTGGCGCCGGCAAAGATAGGGCCGGTTTTTCAAGGCTCCAGCAAGATCGAGAACATCGCGGCTTTGACCGATCCCACGCATGCAACGGCTGGACAGGAATTTACCGTTACCTTATCGGCCCCCATGCTGGTCGAGCAGGAAGCGCCCAGCATCGTTCTGGATTTTGGAAAAGAAGTCGTCGGCTGGGTCGAATTGCTCTCCGACTCCGACCAGGCGGGCGTCGTGACCGTCCAGTACGGTGAATCGGAGGGTGAAATGCTGCACGAGCCGTATCTTGGCATCAACCCGATCTATCTTCCCGCGCATGGCGCCGCGCACGGTCCGAAGAGCGCTTTCCGCTTTGCAAAAATACAGTTCTTACAGTCTTCCGCGCCGCTTCGCTTCCGGGCCATTCGGCTGAACGGAATCTATTATCCCGTGAAATATCGAGGCTCCTTTGAGTCTTCCGACGAGATGCTGAACCGTATCTGGGAGGTGGGGGCGTACACGGCTCATCTTTGCATGCAGGACGATATCTGGGATGCGCCGAAACGGGACCGTGCCCGTTGGATGGGCGATCTGGATGTGCTTGGCGACGTCATCGACAGTGTTTTTGCGGACCATTTCCTCATGCAGGACACCATGACGCGCCTGATCGGCCCGTCGCCTGTCGAGCATGACGTAAACGGCATCTCCGGCTATTCCGCATTCTGGGTGATGGGGATGGCCGACTACGACCGCCATATCGGATCCAAAGAATATCTCGCTGCGATGCACTCCCGCTTATTGCAGCTCCTTGCGTATATGGAAGGAGAACTGGGGCCGGACCATCTTTATCACGACACGCGAAAAAACCAGTCTTATTTTGTCGACTGGTCCCCGTATCTGGCTGACCACTCCCGGGAAGCGCGCATGGCGACCGACTTCGAGTTTTACCGGGGGTTCGCGCAGGGCGCGGATCTGTTGCGCCAACTGGGCGACAACCAGAATGCGGACCACTTTCAGCAACTCGCCGCAGCCATGAAGCGGGCGGTTTACGGCCGGTATCTCGACCCGCAAACCGGGACCTTCGGCACACGATGGCAGACCAACGCCATGGCTATCTATTCCGGCCTGGCCGATAAGACGCAGTACGACGCGATCTGGAAGAATGTTCTGTCCACCGTGAATACCACGCAATACACGGCGTACATCATCACGCCGTATTACAACTATTACGTCATTAGCGCCATGGCGGAAACCGGCCATCGCGCCGAGGCGCTCGACTGGATCAGAAAATACTGGGGCGGCATGATCGCAGAAGACGCCACCAGTTTTTGGGAGGCGTACGATCCCACCTGGCCCAAGCAGAACTTCCACGCATCGCTCCAGGGCGATGGCAGCACGGGCTACTTTATCAGCCTGTCTCACGGCTGGTCCAGCGGACCTACGGCATGGCTGATGGAGCAGATACTCGGCATTCAGCCCACGGCGGAAGGGTTCCGGAATGTAACGATCCGCCCAGACCTTGCAGGACTCGCCTGGGCCAGGGGCGCGGAGCCGACCCCGTATGGACCGATTCGCGTTGATGTAAAGTCCGGGTCCGGCGCCTCCATTGGCCTGGACATTCCGAATGGCGTTCACGCTACGGTGTTAGTTCCGGCGCCCACGGCAAACTCGATCGTACACGTGAATGGAAACGCAGTACGCGGGCAGTTGGCGGAAGCCGGTCATCGCATAGCGATCCACCTCGATCGAGGAGGTCACTTCGATATTACCTTCTAGGTCTTCAGCCGTATAAAGGGGCGCCCATAGTTCAGGAAAAGCGCTCAGGGAACCGGGACTTCCAAGGCCGCTTCGCGTCTGCCCGCGCCGAACATGTCTCCGATGCGCCGGATCTGAGCGCCCACGCCGCGCAGCTTCTCTTCAATCCGCTCATAACCGCGATCCATGTGATACACGCGATCCAGAATCGATTCGCCGTCGGCAACCAATGCGGCCAGCACCAGGGAAGCGGAGGCCCGCAGATCGGAACACATCACCGCGGCCGACGAAAGCGGCGTTTTGCCGCGCACCGTTGCGGTGCGGCCGTCCACTTTGATGCTGGCCCCCATCCGCACCAGCTCGCCCACGTGCATGAAGCGATTCTCAAAGATGTTTTCCGTCACCGTGGAGGCTCCCTCCGCCTGCGTAGCCAGGGCCATGTATTGCGCCTGCATATCGGTGGGAAAGCCCGGATACTCTTCGGTGGAAACGTCGTTGGAGGTCAGGGCGCCTTCTCCGCGCACGCGCAGGGAATCGGGGCCGAGGGCGGAGATGCGCGCGCCGGAGGCCTGCAGCTTGGAGACGATGGCGGAGAGGTGAGCAGGCTGGCAGTTGGCTACCACCAGATCGCCTCCGGTGATGGCTCCCGCCACCAGAAAGGTTCCTGCTTCAATGCGGTCGGGGATGATGCGATGCCGGGCGCCGTGCAGCTTGTCCACGCCCTGCACGCGGATGGTGGTCTCGCCGGCCCCGGCAATGCGCGCCCCCATGGCGCTGAGCAGGTGGGCCAGATCGACGACCTCCGGTTCGCGAGCGCAGTTCTCCATGATCGTCTCGCCCTCCGCCAGGGTGGCCGCCATCATCAGATCTTCGGTTCCGGTCACGGTGATCCTGTCGAAGACGATATGGGCGCCGTGCAGCTTGCCGGCTCGGGCCTCCAGATAGCCGTGTTCCTGCACGATGGAGGCGCCCATCCGCTCCAGCCCCTTCAGATGCAGATCGATGGGGCGATCGCCGATGGCGCAGCCGCCGGGCTGGGCCACGCGGGCCAATCCGCAGCGGGCCACCAGCGGTCCAAGCACGAGCGAGGAGGCGCGCATGGTTTTGACAATCTCGTACTTGGCGGTGGGGTCGGAGAGGACGCGGCAGTTGATCGTGGTGCGGTGTTGCGCCCGGCCATACCCCAGCTCGACCTCGGCGCCCATGGAGACCAGAAGCTCCCGCTCAGTGGCGATATCGCGGACCTGCGGAATATTTTCGAGAACCACCTCGTCTTCCGTGAGGATGGCCGCCGCCATGCAGGGCAAGGCGGAGTTCTTGGCCCCGCTGACGCGAATCGTGCCGAGCAGCGGGTTGCCGCCGCGAATTACGAACTTGTCCATGGGGGAGGGGAGGCTCCTTGGTTTCGTTTCGGGGGTCACTTCGCGGGGGACCGGCCCGGGCGCCCGCTTCCGTCAAAGTTCGAGCACGGTGTCCTCAATGGCCTGACGCACATTGTTGCCGGATTTGGCCAACCGGCGCATCGCCTCCGGCTTATCCACGCCGGCCTTGAGCATCACCAGAGCGGCCGGCACGTTCAGGCTGGCCGACTTGATCGAGCGGACGGCGGTTTCCCGGTCGATCCCGCAGGCGCGCATGAGGATTCCGATGCCCCGCTCCACCAGCTTGGTGTTCTGCATGTGGAGGTTGACCATCAGATTGTCGTATACGTAGCCGAGCCGGGTCATGGCCCCGGTGGTGATCATGTTGAGCACCATTTTCTGGGCCGTGGCGGCCTTCATCCGGGTCGAGCCTGAAATCACCTCCGGGCCTACCTGGGCCACGATGGTGATCTCGGCGGCCTCCGACAGCGCCGCGCCATGGTTGCAGGTGACGGCGGCGGTCTTGGCTCCCCGGGCGCGGGCATATTCCACCGCAGCCACCACGTAGGGGGTGCGGCCGCTGGAAGAAAGTCCAATCACCACGTCCTTCCGGGTGGGGCGGCGGCGGGCCATGTCCCGATGGCCGAGCTCCGGGGAGTCCTCGTTCACCTCCACCGCCGATGCCAAGGCCTTCGGGCCTCCGGCCATGATGTATTGCACACTCTGCGGAGGGGTGGAAAAGGCCAGCGGACACTCGGATGCGTCCAGAGCGGCGATCCGGCCGCTGGAGCCCGCGCCCACATAGATGAGCCGGCCGCCGTCACGCAGGCTTCGCGCCACCATATCGATTACCAGCGCTATCTCGGGCAGAGACCGCTTGACCGCGGCGGCAATCTTTGAATCCTCGTGATTGATGATGCGGGCGATCTCCAGAGCCGACCGGGTATCGAATCCCAGCGAGGCCTCATTGGAACCCTCGGTAATAAGATGGTTGAGGTGGTTCGAGTGCTCGCCGGACGCTTCGCTGCCGGCCGTTTCCGCTTGGACGCTGGTGATTGTGGCCATGACGGTGTGCAGTTCGCCTCTCAGTAATCTTAGCGCCAAGTGCTCCGAAAGTGCGCCGAAATTGCGGAGCGCCCATTCCGTTCGGGCAAATTACCTTCGGGGGATATATAAATGGCGGATTTTCATTGGAGCAGGGCTTCCAGAACGGCATCGTGAAAGACCGGCCGCACCCGCCGGATGGCGTCGTTGCCGCGCCTGGGCCAGGTCCGGTTGGTGAGCAGGACGATGGCGATCTTCCGTTCCAGGTCGATCCAGAGGGAGGTCCCCGAATAACCGAGATGTCCCGCGGAATGAGGCCGGAAGTATCGCCCGGAGGAGGAGGGCGGCGAGGGCGTATCCCAGCCCAGCGCGCGGGAGCTTCCAGAAGGCAACTCCGC
>JAJYZK010000003.1 GCA_021799945.1 Acidobacteriota bacterium | reverse complement strand
GCTCGTTACCGCCGTTCCGGAAGAGTGAAGCGCGCAGAGGAGATTTGCCTCTGAGGAGCGCCCCGCCCTTCGCCATGGCCCTGGCCGCTGCGCCCTTCGCCCTTCCCGCCATCGGTCTCTTCCGGTCCCTTCCGATCTCTTCGGGGCGAAGGCGGTGCGGCGGGGAACGGGATATTCTGAAGGCATGAATCCAATGGTTTCCCCGTCATGGCTGCGGGAGCGCCTCGGCGAGCCCGATCTGGCCGTTCTGGACGCCAGTCTCTCTCCGCCCGGCGCGACCCCTCCTGTCGACACGGCGGCGCGATATCGGGAGAATCATATTCCCGGAGCGGTCTTCTTCGATATTGAGGCGCTCTCCGATCAAGCGACCTCGCTGCCCCACATGCTGCCCGCCGCGGAGGATTTCGCCCGCGCCATGAGCGCCCTGGGGGTCGGCCATGGAATGACCTTGGTCGTTTACGAGCAGAGCGGAATGTTCTCCGCCGCCAGAGCCTGGTGGAAGCTGCGCGTGTTTGGAGCGGAGCGGGTCTATCTGCTGGACGGAGGCTTGCCGGCATGGGCGGAGGAGGGTCTTCCTATGGAAAGCGGAAGTGTCCGCCGCCCTCCGGCCTCATTTCACGCGAAACTCAATGCCGCGGCGGTTACAGATTTCGCCGGCATTGTACGGGTCATGGACGAGGGAGGACAGATTCTCGACGCCCGCTCGGCGGCCCGCTTTCAAGGAAGCGCCTCCGAACCGCGCGCCGGCATCCGCTCCGGTCACATGCCCGGCGCCATCAACCTGCCCTTCGGGGATCTGGTGCGGCAGGGACGCCTGAAACCGGCGGAGGAGCTGGCCGACATCTTTCTGGCCAGAGGCGTCGATCTCGGCAAACCGGTGGTGACCACCTGTGGCTCGGGTGTGACGGCGGCGGTTTTGTCTCTCGGGCTGGAGATCCTGGGCGCCGCGCAGGTAAGCCTGTATGACGGCTCCTGGTCCGAATACGCCCGGCGGCCCGAAGCGAAGATCGCAACCAGCTCCTGAGGTTTCGCGGCGGAAATCGACCGCCGGAGGACGCAATGGGGGCGTTACTGCGAGGGCTCCTCGACCCGCAGGATTTGATCCGCGCGCACGCCGGTTAACTTCTGCCGGATGCCGCTCGGCCATCGAATTTCGATCGCATCGGCCATGGTCGCCGAGCCCAGGCCAAAGTGAGCGCGTTTGTCGCTGGCCGAGAGATAGCTGCCGCAGGTGGAGACGGTCCACCACTGGCTTTGCCCGTGCGCCGTCAGCTTGATCTCCGCTCCAACCCCGTCCCGGTTGCTTTTTTTCCCCACCAGCGCAAGCTCCAGCCAGTGATTGGCCGTCTGGGTCTCGTTCAGCAGAATATGAGCGGGGCCGTCGTTGGTGGAAACGACGACGTCCTCCCGGCCATCGTTTCTTAGATCGCCGATGGCCAGGCCGCGGCTCACCCAGCGCTGCTGAAAGACCGCGCCGGATTCCGCGGAGACGTCCACGAACTTTCCGTGGCCCAGGTTGCGCAGCAGCAGCAGCGGCTCCTTGTACCGGAGTTGCGGATACTGGAGCCGAATGTTATCCATTTCGTGTCCCTGCGCGACGATCAGATCCTTCAGGCCGTCGTTATCGAAGTCGAAAAACCGGATGCCCCATCCGGAATGCAACTGCGTCTCACCTCCCACGCCGGACAGGTAGCTGTCATAGGCAAAGCTGCCGTCGCCGTTGTTCTTATAGAGGGCATACCGCTGGTTGGCCAGATCGGTGACCACCAGGTCCGCGAGCCCGTCGTTGTCGTAGTCCTGAAAATCCACGCCCATTCCGGCGTAGGTCTGGCCGCCGCCGTCCACGGCGACCTCCGAGGCCAGACCGGTCTCGTCGAAGGTTCCGTTCCCTTTGTTGCGGTAGAGAAACTCGAACATCGAATCGTTGGCGACGAAGACGCTCATGCGTCCATCGCCCTTCACGTCGCCGATGGCGATGCCCAGCCCTTTGCCGGGCTGATCGATGCCGATCTTGGCGCCGACTTCCGTGAAGTGGCCATGGCCGTCGTTGTGGTACACCAGCGGAGTGGCCGGTTCAAACAGATCGGGATGGCAGTACGAGCGAAAGCCCGGCTGGTGCGAACCGCACCAGATATCGTTGAAATCCCACTTCATATAGCGGAGCACGACCAGGTCCAGAAGGCCGTCGTTATCCAGGTCGACCCACGCCGCGCTGGTGGACCATCCGCTCCCGCCGGCGCCCGAGGACTGGGTCACATCCGTGAAGGTTCCATTTCCGTTGTTGTGGTAGAGATGGTTTCCTCCATACCCGGTGACATAAAGGTCTTCGTAACCGTCGTTGTCATAGTCGCCCACGGCGACGCCGATGTCGTAGCCGTATCCTTGCAGGCCGGCCTTTTCGGTTACGTCTTCAAAGCCGCCATCCGGCTTCTGCCGGTAGAGGCGGTTCCAGTACTCGGGGCCGGTCTTGCGGGGAATCGCGCCCAGCGGTGTGGGGTCGGCGATGGGCGCGCCGTTGACCAGGAAGATGTCCGGCCGTCCATCGTTGTCGTAGTCGAAGACGGCGACCCCCGATCCCATGGTTTCCAGCAGATACTTCTTCGAGGTGTGGGAGGCGCGATAGTCGAAGTCCACCCCGCTGGACTTTGCAATGTCCACAAACTTGCCCGGCGAGGGAGTTTGCTGCGCGGCGCCGGCCGGCCCGGCGATGAGGCGGGCAAGGAATACGAATGCGGCGAAGAATGGGAACAGCCGCCGGCGTGCGCCGGCGCCCTGCTTGCGCGCATGCCGTAGAGGCCTGAAGCGAGACTGCATTGTCGGCGACCGGTGGGTCTCAGGGAAGTCTAACAGCCGCGCCCGGCGGCGGCCATCGCGAGACTCCGCTCATGAGATACCCAGCAGCCTTCCTTCGTCATCCAGATCGATCGCCGCGGCGCGCGACTCCTTCGGCAGACCCGGCATCAGCATCATGCCGCCCGCGACGGCGACCAGGAATCCGGCGCCGGCGGAAAGGGAAATCTCGTCGATGTGCAGTGTCCAGCCCTCCGGCGCTCCGGCCAGCTTCGGATTGTCGGAGAGCGAGTATTGTGTTTTGGCGATGCACACAGGCAGCGTGGCGTAGCCCCAGTCCGCAATACGGGCCAAGCCGGCCTTCGCCGCCGGGCTGAACTCCACCTCCGCCGCGCCATAGACATTGCGGGCCACCTTGCCGATCTTCACCTCTGCCGGATCCTCCGCGTGGTAGGCGCCGGCCAGTTTCGGCCGAGGATTGGCTTCGATGGCGCGCACCACCTCCTCGGCCAGGGACATCGCGCCTTCGCCCCCTTTGGCATAGGCCTGGGAGAGTGCAAAGCCCGCTTGCTCCCGGCCGCAAAAATGGGCGATCGTCTCCAGCCCGGCGGCGCAATCGTCCGCGAACTGATTCAGCGCGACCACCACCGGCAAGCCGAAGCCGCGCGCGATCCGGATATGCTTGCCGAGGTTCGCCAGGCCGCCTTCGAGCGATCCCTGGCCCTGCGACAGCACGCTCTTGAGTGTGGTGACCACCACCGCGACGGATGGACGGATGCCGGAGGCCGGCATCACGATATCCATGTACTTTTCCAGGCCCAGATCGCTGGCGAAGCCGCACTCGTTTACCACGTAGTCGGCAAGCTGCAGGCCCATGGACTGAGCCAGAATCGAGCTGGTTCCATGGGCGATATTGGCGAAGGGTCCGCAGTGCACCAGGGCCGGCGTTCCTTCCGTGGTCTGCACCAGGTTGGGCAGCAGCGCGTCGGCCAGCAGCGCCATCATCGGCCCGGTGGCGTCCAGTTGCGCGGCGCGAACCGGACGGCCGGAGCGGGCAGATCCGATGACGATTCGCGCCAGCCGCTGGCGCAAATCGTCGCGTCCCGACGCAAGAGCGAGAATGGCCATGACTTCTGAGGCCGCCGTAATTAAAAAGCCGGTCTTCCGATCGTGTCCATCGCGGGCTCCGCCGGCCTGCACCGTGATGCGGCGCAGCGCCCGGTCGTTGATATCCAGGGCGCGGGGCCAGGAGATGGCTTGCGGATCGAGATTCAGGCTGTTGCCGTGGAACAGATGCGAATCGATCAGCGCGGCCAGCAGGTTGTGCGCGCTGGTAATGGCGTGAAAGTCGCCGTGAAAGTGCAGATTGATTTTGTCCGCCGGCTCCACCCGCGCGCGGCCGCCGCCGGCGGCGCCGCCCTTCATGCCGAATACGGGACCAAGCGACGGCTCTCGCGAGGTGATCATGGCCCGTTTGCCGATGCGTTCGAGGCCCTGAGCCAAGCCGATGGCCGTCACTGTCTTGCCCTCTCCGGAAGCGGTCGGCGTCGTCGCAGTCACCAGAATCAGTTTGCCGCGGATGGGCCGCGAAGCGTCGTCCCGCAGAGACAATTTCACCTTGGCTCCGTGCGGCCCCAATTGCTCCATCATTTCCTCGGGAAGCGAGAGTTTGGCGGCGATCGCCCGAATGGGCAGCAGATCATTCGACATAGCGCTCCTGGCTACTGCAATTCCGGCCGTTGGCGGTTTTCGCGGCGTTCGATCCCGGATTTCGGATCGTTCCAGACCATGCGGCGATGCGGCGTCCGATCGTAACCCGCGCACGGCGACCGCCGTTCGCGCGCTGCGCATGCGCGGCTGCGGGCCGATTCCGGAGATTGACATCACCAAAAACCGGCTTTTACGATAAAGTGGTTTTGGCCCGGTTGATTCCACGGAAGAGTTGCGGACAGCCGGGAATCGATTGCCGGTTCCCGCGATGGCCGTGAAATCGATTCGTGGCTCGCGGATGTCCATTGGAAACAGACACTCGAAATGATCATAGTCAAGGATCTGACGAAAAAATACGCCGGCGCAACGGCCGTCGATCGAATTTCTTTTTCGGTAGCCAAAGGCCAGATCGTAGGATTCCTGGGCCCCAATGGCGCGGGGAAGACCACCACGATGCGCATGCTCACCTGCTTTCTGCCGCCCTCGGCAGGCGCAGCGTCGGTGGCTGGCTTTGATGTTCTCGAGCAGCCATTCGAGGTAAAGAAGCGCATCGGGTATCTTCCCGAGAGCCCGCCGATCTATCCCGAAATGGAAACCGTCGACTATCTTCGCTTCGTGGGCAAGCTGAAAGGGCTGGCCGGCGCGGAGCTGGAGAAGCGGGTCGCCTACGCTTGCGAGCGCTGCTCCGTCGCCGACGTGAAGACCAAGCTGTTGGGCAAGCTTTCGAAGGGCTATCGCCAGCGCGTCGGCCTGGCGCAGGCGATCGTCCACAATCCTGAGGTGCTGATTCTCGACGAGCCCACCGCGGGGCTGGATCCAAAGCAAATCAACGAAACCAGAGACCTGATCAAGAGCCTGGCCGGCGACCACACGATCATTCTCAGCACCCATATTCTTCCCGAGGTGGAGCAGACCTGCGAGCAGGTGGTGATCATCAACAAGGGCAAGCTGGTGGCCACCGACTCGGTGCGCAATCTGCAGGAGCGGGCCCGAGGCGTCGAATCGGTGGTGATGGAGATTGCCGCGCGCAGCGGCGTTCTGGATCCGGAGCCGGTTCTGCGCCGGCTGGAGCGGATTTCGGGAGTCGGCCGCGTCTCTGTCCGGCAGCGCGCAGAGCAGGCCGCGGTCTTCGAGGTGGAAAGCCAGAAGGGCCAACTGGTTCGCGGCGATCTGGCTCGCGCCGTGGTCGAATCGGGTTGGGATCTCCATGAACTGCGCGCCGCCGCAATGAGCCTGGAGGAGATCTTCCTGGAACTCACCTCCAGCGCGACGCCGGCAGAGACCAAGGACGCCACGAAAGAGTCGCAAGCATGAGAAATACCTGGACCATCTGCCGAAAGGAACTGGGAGCGTATTTCGCTTCCCCGATCGCCTACTTGCTGCTGACGATGTTCGCTCTGATCTTCGGATTTTTCTTCTGGAATGCGCTCGGCTACTTCGTCATCGAAGGCATGCAGATGCAGCTCCGGGGAGAAACGATTCCCATGAACCTGAACGAAGAGGTCATTCGACCCTTGCTTTCCAACGTGAGCGTCGTCGGCCTGTTCTTCATTCCCATGATCACGATGCGCCTGTTCGCGGAAGAAAAGCGCTCCGGAACGATCGAACTGCTGATCACTTCGCCGCTCCACGATCTTGAAATCATCCTGGGGAAATGGCTCTCCGCCCTGATCCTGTATGCCTGTCTGCTGCTGTTCACCGCCCTCAATTTCACCTTTCTCTTTATGTACGGCAACCCGGACTGGAAGCCTCTGGCGGTAGGCTACCTTGGCCTCCTGCTTCAGGGCGGCTTCCTGCTCGCGTTGGGAACGTTCATTTCCACGCTCACCAAGAATCAGATCATCGCCGGCGCGGCCACCTTCGGCGTCTGTCTGATGCTCTGGGTGCTGGAGTGGAGCAGCGGCTACGATTCGGCGACCTGGGCCCTCGTGCTGGCCTACTTTTCCGTAATCTCGCATTTCGACGCCTTCGGCCGGGGAGTCATCGAATCCAAGGATGTCGTCTTTTACCTCACCGGGATCTTCCTCGGGCTGTTCTTCACCGCCCGATCGATGGAATCCCTGCGCTGGAGGTCGTAGATGGCGAACCAATGGCTCCATGCCAAGCAGACCCGATACGCAGCCTACGCCACGGTGTATATTCTGGTGGCCCTCGCCGCGGCGGTGGTGTTGAATGTGCTGGCCGACCGCTATAACAAGTCCTTTGACACCACATCGAACAAACGCTACAGCCTTTCTCCGCAAACGGACAAGATCGTGAAGGGGCTGGACCAGAACGCCACCATCACCTACTTCAACCAGAGCACCCGTTTCCGCGACGGCAAAGACCTGCTCGATGAATATGCGAATCTGTCGCCCAAGGTCCACGTCGATTACGTGGATCCGGATAAGAACCCGCAACTGGCGCGAGAGGATGGCATCCGCGACTTCGGGACCGCCGTGGTCCAGATTGGGACCAAGCGCGAAACGGCGAAGAGCATGACGGAGGAAGGCCTTACCGGCGCCTTCATCCGCGTCCTGAAAGGAGGCACGCGGACTGTCTGTTTTGTGACCGGAAGCGGCGAACATCAAATCGACGACACCGGCCGCGACGGCTTCTCGCACTTTCTGGAGATGTTGTCGCGTGACGATTACCAGGGCAAGGCGATCAATCTGCTGCAGACCGCCGCGGTGCCCGCGGACTGCACCACGGTAGTGGTGGGTGGGCCGAACCGCGATTACGCGCAGCCCGAGGTGACCGCGCTGCAGACGTATGTCGAAAACGGCGGCCGCGCCTTTTTTATGCTGGATCCTCCGCTGAAGATTGGAAGCACGGAGGTCGCCGGCAACGACCTGCTCACCGCCGCCCTGCAGGGTTGGGGAGTGACCGCGGACAAAGATCTGATTCTGGATCTCAATCCGATCGGCCAGCTTGCCGGCCTCGGCCCGCAGGTTGCGCTGGTCACCAGCTACAGCTCCCAGCCCATCGTCAGCGATATGAAAGGCACCGCGGTCGGTTTTCCGCTGACCCGCTCGCTCGAATTGAAGGATGCCGGGAAGTCCACGGTGGAGAAATTGTTCGATTCCTCGGGCACGAGTCTGGCGACCAGCAACTTGAGTTCGGCCGAGGTGAGGGTGGACGATCCGTCGAATCGTAAAGGCCCCTTCACGCTTGCCGCGGCGGGTTCCTATAGCGTTGGCAAACCCAATATGGAAGGCCGGTTTGTCGTGACGGGAAGCTCTTCCTGGGCTGCGAATCGCTTTATCGGATTTAACGGAAACGGCGATCTGGCCATGAATGCGCTGAATTGGCTCGCCTCCGACGAGGACCTAATCTCGATCCGGCCCAAAGCCCAGGATGACCGGCGCATCACGATGACCCGCGCTCAACTGGTCAGGGTCCGGCTGATCAGCCAGTTTGTGCTGCCCCTCTTCGTGGTAGTCGCGGGAATCCTCATGTGGTGGAAGAGGCGATAGGGATCGCGATCCGGGTTATGAAATTTCGAGGCCTCCTCATTGCTGTTGTGCTGCTCGGGCTGCTGAGCGGCGCGCTCTACTGGTCGTCGCATCGTAAGGCTTCCGGCGCCGGGGCAGGGCAAGCTCCCGTTTCAACCTCGGCGATCCCCGCTTTCGATCAGCCGGGGATCACCCAGCTTACCGTCACGGTAAAGGGCGCGGCCCCCATCGTTCTGCTGCGCGATGCGGGCGGCAAGTGGCGGATCCAGGAACCCAGGGCCCTGAATGCGGATCAGGATGCCGTGGCGGATCTGCTTTCCACCCTCGGCGGCCTCAATGTGGACCGGGTGATTGAGGAAAAGGGCGCCAACCTCGCGCAATACGGCCTGGATCAGCCCGCCGTCGAGGTGGACTTCGCTGGCGGCGGGAGCGCGCCGCGAAGGCTGCTGATCGGCGACGATACGCCGGCCGGAGGAGACGCCTACGCCATGCTGGGGGGCGCGCCGCGAGTCTTCACCGTGGCCATCTATGCGAAGACCGGAGTGAACAAGAGCCTGAACGACCTGCGCGACAAGCGGCTCCTCACCATGGATCCGGATAAGGTGAGCCGCGTCGAAGTGCTGAAGAAGCCGCAGGATCTTGAATTCGCGCGCATCAAATCCGGCTGGCAGATCTTGAAGCCGAGCCCCTTGCGCGCGGACAGCTCCGCGATTGACGATTTTGTGCGCACCCTGGCGCAGAGCCGGATGGTGGCTCCCGAGTTGGGGGCCCCGGCCGCGGAGACGGAGTTTGCCCGGGGTAAGCCCGTTGCCGAGGCGCGGTTGACCGGCGATGCCGGCGTGCAGACCCTTGAAGTCCGCAAGAACAATCGCAGCTACTACGCCAAATCCGACGTGACCGGCGACGCATGCAAAGTCGACACGGTGCTCGGACAGGCTCTGGAAAAGAACCTTGACGACTTCCGCAACCGCAAGCTCTTCGATTTTGGCGATGGGCAACTGAGCCGGGTCGAAATGCGCAGTGGAGCGAACGATTGGGTCTTCACCCGCAGCGGCTCCGACTGGCAGTCCAATGGTAAGAAAATGGACTTGAGCCAGACCCAGGGTCTGGTGGATCAACTCCGCGACCTTTCAGCGACGAAATTCGTCAACGCCGGCTTCGGCCGCCCGGAGATCCAGATCACGGCTACTCCGCAGAGCGGCGGACAGATCGAGAGCGTTGCGATCGCCAAGTCAGGCGGCGGGTACGTCGCAAAGCGTGAAAGCGATCCGACGCTCTATCAATTGGACCCCTCGGCGGTGACGGATCTGACCACCGCGGCGGCCGCCATCAAGCCCGCCGCGGTCTCCGCCAAATCGCCCGCCGCAAAGTAGGGCGGCTTCCACCACAGGCTGCTGGGGTTCGATCCGCGAAATTCGGGTGCGAACGACTGCTGTGATCTTGAACGAGCTTGGCCGGGAACCCGTCCAAACTCGCGCGAGGGGTCTGCGGTTGCCGCTTGCCAGTTATGGCAAGAAGAAAACTCGCCAGTCTTCGCGCTGTCGCCCGGCAGGCTGCGCGCGGGGATACTTATCGTGGCGGACTTCTACGCCCTCGCGGCAACGGGCCGCCGCCATTTTGCGGATGCGAAGGTTCACCCAGCTAGGTATGGTGGTTGATGAAGTTCCGCTCGAACCATCGCAGAATCGCGCTCCTGGATCTTGGCGGCTGAATTTTTCTCCAACCGGGGCCAGCTTCAGCAAGCTCCTCGGGCGGAATCTCCTGGATCTCCACCAGACCGGGGCTGTACCCGGAGATAGCCTCAATATGGTGGATCTCGGCCACGGTCACCCGTGGAAAACCAGGAGCGATGTCCAGGACCATCAACCCCGGCTTGATGTTGAACTGCGCTCCGAACAATCCCGCCAAGGGATACGAATGAAGGCCGACGACTAGGTTAAAGTAGCCTCGCGGCCCGTAAACTCCCCTCAAATGCGCGGTGACGCGTTCATAATTCCGGCAGTTTGCGGATGCGAACTGATCGGTCATTTCCTGTGATAGCTGCCCAAGGACAAGCTTGGGCGGCAGGGCCAGGGCGCAGAACGCGGCACTCGTCAGGGCTAGGCTGCGAAATCTTGCAGTCATTGTTATCGCATCTCCTCAACGCCGTGAAAAGTTGTATTCAAACAGCATCACCATGCCAAGCCGCTGCCGGACAGCCAAGGGGCTCGCGTAGTCCTGCACAACCGGCACTCTCATTCCAAAGCCGATCAAGTAATTCATGCTCTGAAATTCAGGCACAATGTCCTGGGTATAGATAAATCCCGCCGATTGCGCTGTTGGTTGGTCTGAGTTGTGGCTCTGCCCATTGTGCAGATAGTTCTCTTCCAATGACAGCAGGGCAAAATGCGGAAAGCCGTCTTTCAAGCGGAGCGGGTAAAACCTCCACTGCTCCTGCCAGTCTGCGCGCACCAGGTTTCCTGGAGTGATACCTAAACGTGTGACGGGGTTATACCGGTAGGTGATGTCGCCGGAATAGCCATTCCCGTAATGAAAGGCGCCCATGGCCATGCCGGCATAGGGAGACCAGGAGCCACCGCCGGTCTGCAGCGGCTGCGGCAGCAAGCCGCCGGGGCCTCGCAGTTGATTGTTGCCGCTTGGAATTACCACGCCTGCGAGCGGAGTTACGCGGAGAGTGGAGTGCATTTTGTCGTGTTTGATCAGCGTATAGCGCAGAAATGCCAGCGTATCGCCCATCCCCGCCGAATGGAATTGCTCGGCGGCTCCCGTGGGAGAGGACGCGCTCATGGACGCATAACCCTGGTGAAACGTAGCCAGTATCGTCCAGCGCGCGGTAATTCCATAGCCAAGATCGAAAGGGAATTGCACGCTGGTGAGATTGCTGCTGCTGAAGGCCGGTTCCCAGTTGAAGCGGGAGAGTATCTGGTTGGCGGATACTGGCAGCGCAGTGACAAAGGTTGCCGGCGCCCCGTCGGCAACCGCGGGAAAGAGCACAGCCGCCATGGCCACGACGGCTCTGGCGACCAGGAACCGAGCGGAACAACGCCCGTGGCCGGCATCATTCTCGCCGGCATCGTTCGCTTCGAGAGGCTTTTTCATTTGCATACCAAGCCGGTCCTCAGGGGGACCGCCAATGGCTTGATTGCAACAGGGGAGGGCGGGGGCCTGCTTGAGGGAACTTGCTTAAGCGGACCTTTCTTGCGGATATTTCTACTGGAGGTGGTTGCGGAAACGAATGGGGGAAAGGCCGGTGGCTTTGCGGAACATCTTGCTGAAATGACTTTGGCCGTCGAATCCGCTTTGCAGGGCAACGTCGATTACGCTGCTTTTTCCTCCGCGTAAAAGATGCTTCGCGCGTTCGATGCGCTGGGCCAGCACAAACTGATGCGGCGAAAGACCAGTAGATGTTTTGAAAAGCCTTGCGAAGTGGTACGGGCTCATACCGGCGATTTCGGCGATCTCTGTCAAGGACAAGGACTGCGATAGGTTGGCGGCGATGTATTCCAGCACTCGGTCGAGCCTTCTCTTGGGCAGACCGCCTTTGCAGGTTGGCGGCGAAAGGTGGGCGCCGCTGTAGCGTCGCATCAAATATTCGCAAAGTGAAAGGCCGATCAACTGGGCATACGTGCGACCGGTCTGAAATCCGTTCTCCGCCTCCGCTTCCAGGTTGCGCATGAGTCGCTCCACCTGCCGATCTAGGAAGTGCCAGCGGGAGGGGGTTTGAAACAAGAGCCGGCCGCTCTCATCTTGCAGCATGTTTGCAATCGAAGCGGGATCGAGAGAGACCACGATACGGCTGGACTCACCGGTAAAGGCCATCGAATCCCATGTACCCTGTCCGTGGAGCATAAGGCTGGAGGCGCTCATCGTCTCCGTTCCACTCTTTCCGTCTGCAAACCAGTGAACCCGGCTAACCCCTGCGGTCTGAAGGTGGAGACAATGCGTGGGATGGAGGTGCCGGGAGACCTCCAGATCGGAAAACGTGTGCCGCTCGAGCAGGATCCCCGGCGCGATGACGGCGATCAACCCTACAGAGGCGGTGGAGGGAATCATGGGCGCCGGCCTTCCGTCTCGAAGAATCAGTATGCCCTGGGAGCCCTGCGGCGCGAAGGATGGCGCGGCGCCCTTCTGCAACTCAGTCTGCGTCGATCCAGGCCGATTCATCGGTCAGCTCTCCGGACTTCGATGCTGAACTAGGCGGAACGCCATACATATTCTACTGCGGCGCGCTCGGCCTAGAAGCGGAGCGGAGAGGAAGGTCTCCCAGCCTGCACCCGCGGCCCGGAGGGCTTAGTGGCGTCGCTCGCCACGACAGATTGACCCCGCAACCGAGGGCGTGTTGAAAAGTGGGAGTAAACAGACAGGGGGTTCAGATCCCGCATCCCGGCGACCCCCTACACCAAATGCGGAGCCTGTGACCGTCCGCAAATCCGATTTTCAGCCGCTACTTATACGGTGTGCACGGCTTTGGCCCCGGCGTCCATGCGGCGCTCGTTCTTGGCTTTGCGCCAGTTCACGCGGGGCAGGAAAAGAGAGGGATCGATCCGATCCCGGTAGCGGACCGCAATCTCAATCAGGGAATCGAGCAGGGACTCGGAAAGGAAGTGAGGGGCCAATCCCAGATCGATCAGCTTCGAGTGCTTCGCGTTGAAATAGTGCTCTTCCGCCTCGACCCGGGGGTCGGGAAGGTTTTCGATGGCGACCGGCATCCCCATCTGCTCGCCGGCGGTTTTCACCAAGTGGGCGAGATCCAGCACGGAAAACTGCTCGGTGAATTGATTGAAGACGCGAAACTCTCCGCGGGCCGCGGGATTCAGGCAGGCAAGCTCCACGCAGCGCACCGTATCCCGAATGTCGAGGAAGCCGCGCGTCTGCCCCCCCTTGCCGTAGACGGTGAGCGGATAGCCGAGCGCCGCCTGAGCGCAAAACCGGTTGAGCACGGTTCCGAAGACCTCGTCATAGTCAAACCGGTTGATCAGCGCCTCATCCATCGCCGTTTCTTCGGTGGTCGTGCCGTAGACCACGCCATGGTTCAGATCGGTGGCGCGAAGACCCCAGATTTTGCAAGCGAAGGTGATGTTGTGGCTGTCGTGCACCTTGGAGAGGTGGTAGAAGGAGCCGGGTTGCTTCGGGAAGGGAAGCGTATCCGTCCGGCCGTTGTGCTGGATGGTGATGTAGCCTTCTTCGATGTCGATATTGGGCGTTCCATATTCGCCCATAGTGCCGAGCTTGACCAGATGACAGTCGGGGAGAAACTCGCGTAGCGTGAAAAGCAGGTTGAGCGTGCCGACGACGTTGTTCACCTGCGTGCCCACCGCATGCTTGCGATCGATCATGGAGTAGGGGGCGGAGCGCTGTTCGGCGAAATGGATGACGGCGTCAGGGGAAAATTCCCGTAGGCAGGAGGAGAGAAAATCGTACTCGGTCACGTCGCCGGTGTAGAGTTCGATGGACCTTCCGGTGAGCTCCTCCCAGACCCGCAGCCGCTCGGGCATAGGGCGGATCGGAGTCAACGTCTGGGCGCCCAACTCGTAATCCCAAAGGCGGCGAATGAAGTTATCGATAATCGCAACAGAATGGCCTTGATTCGACAAATAAAGCGCGGTCGCCCAGCCGCAGTAACCATCGCCCCCGAGAACGGCAATCCTCATGCTTCCTCCTGATTTCTGTCCGCAAGTCTTTAATGTACCGTAACGAAGCGCCGGCCGTGTGTAAAGACGCGAGATGAATCGGAAAGTTTCGTCCGGCGCCCCATTTTTTGTGCGCCTGGCTACCGTCGTCCTGCGCGCCGCTGGGCGATCGCGACGCCCCTCGGCGTAGACAAGAGGACCACGGAAATCAGGCCCTCCTGCTCCATGCGCAGCGCGGCCTCGCGCACCAGCCGGAAGTGCGAGCTGGCGTCATGGATCACGAGCAGCCCGCGAGGATCGAGTTGCGGAAGCAGGCGGCGGATCTCCTGCTCGCGGTTGGCCAGGTGGCTATCGCTGTACAGAAAATCGATGGTTCCCTCGATCGTGGATTCCAGGCTCGACTCGTTGCGCGCTTCAATCCAGGGCTCCAGACCAGAGGCTGCGAACCGCCGCTTCGCATGGGCGTGGATTTGCGGGTCGAACTCCACGGTGATGACCCGGCCGAAGCCATTTTCCTTCACTCCCTCGGCCAGTTTCAGGGCGCCGTGGCCGAGAAAGGTGCCGGTCTCGACCACGAGATTCGGCTTGAGGGCGACCACCAGAGACTTGAGCAGATCGAGCACCTCAACCTCCGTGGTCTGCGAATCCAGCATGCGCCAGAGGCCGGGATTGGGGCACTCGGGGGAGGGCGGCGTGTATTCGGGCTGGTGGAACTGCGGCTCGGCCTCCGCCGGGCCGCCGACCCGGTCCAAAATGCGAAGGCCCTCATACTTTCTGGCAAATCGCGGGACGATGACGGCGAGCAGCGCGCCGCCGGCGAGCAGAGCCAGTCCGCCGGCGAGGCCGACGGCCTGGGCGTGGGGCATGGCCGCGGGAGTTCGGCGGGCAAGCAGCGACGCGGCGAGCAGGCCGGCGCCGCTCAAGGTGAGCCATTCGGCGAAGATCGTTCCCGGGGGCCTCTGGTATTGGATCTGCCGTTTGCCTTCGCTCCAGAGAATGGTGAGGACGGTCACGCAGCCGAGTCCGACCAGGCCGGGCGCCGACGACAGGCGGAGCACGCCGCGGCCGGCCACCAGCATTGCGCAGAACAGAGCGGCTGCCGCCGCCGCCATCAGGGCCGCGGCAGCCAAGTCCAGGATGGCCAGCAGGATGGCCAGCGGCCTCTGTCGAACCAGGGCGGCGGGGGTGATCGCGCGGCGGCGCAGATCGGCGCGCAACCCGGCGGCCAGAGCCAGCCCGGCGGCTCCGAGGGAGATTGCCGTGATCGACGTCATGTTCGTTGTTCACTCCGGTGGCGCTTCATGCGTGATGGCTCCCGAGGGCTCCGGCCGGTAAAAGCGTTGCAGCTCCCAGCGGATGGTTGGTGTAGAGAAGCTTGCCTCCGCTCTCCGCCACCTTGCTGAGCGCCGAGCGGCCCACCAGACGCTCCAGACGCGCGTTCTGCGCCGCCGAAATCACCAGGTAGAGGCGCGCCTGCTCCGGCCACATTCTCCGCAGCGTCTGGTCGTCGATGAAAGGATCGGGAGCGTGGGGCGCATTGGAGCCGTATTCGAAGTTATTCCACCGCCCGTTCAGCAATAGCTCCGGACGGCCGGTGTAAAAAGCGACCGAAGAATAGGTGTAGTAGTGGTGATCGACGATCAAGGCTCCGGGCGGCGATTTCAGGATTGCGTTGGCCAATGGACGGGAGGAAAGCAGGGGATCGAAGCGGATCAGGGCCTGCTGCGCCGCCTGGAAAAAAAGGGCCATCATCAAGGCCGCGGCGAGGAATGCGTATCTGGACGAAAAGAAGGCTCCCAGCGCTCCGATGGCGAAGGCCAGCGCGGCCATCAGCAGCGGCAGCCGCAGGTAGGCGAAGGAATCCAGCGTGAGGTCCTCCATGTGGCCGAGGGAAAGCCGGTAGGCGTTGGGATGGGAGCTGAGCGCGGCGGTAATGTCTCCCGGAGCCGGCACATGGCGCACGGCGATCAGTATGAAGATGGCGGAGACGGCCGCCAGAGCGGCAATCGCGCTCAGGGCATAATCCCCCCAGCGTACCCTGGCTCCGCCGGCGGCCATGGCCGAGCCCAGCAGCAGAGCGATGGCCGGATAGCAGGGCATGGAGTAATACTCCTGCGTGGTCGAAAAGGTGAAAAAGACCAGCACGAAGCCCACCCAGCACAGGGCCAGCAGCCGGGTGCGGCCGGCCCGGTCCACCGGCTTGCAGGAGAGCTTGGCCGCGGCGGGAAGATACACCGTCCAGGGAAAGAGCCAAAGCAGGTGAAACAGCCAGAAATAAAGGCGGGGGACGGTGTCGTAGTCGCGCGGATAGCGCAGGTTGAGAAAGCGGAGAAGCTGCTCGTTAATGAAATAGAACCAGAGAAAGCCGTGATAATGCCCGGGGCCGCTGTGGAGGGTGAAGGCGAAATACGGCGGGTTGCGCAGCGTCGCCAGCACATGCCAGGGAGCGGCGATGAGCAGAACGATTGCGGCGCCGGAAAAGGGATGCAGCCGCTTCCAGACCGGGGCGGAGAACAGTTGACGGGAGAAAAACAGATAGAGCAGACCCGCAGCCAAGGGAAAGACGGCTCCAATCAGGCTTTTCAGCAGCAACCCCAGGCCCAGGCTTGCCGCCATCGTCCAGGCCCAGGCGCGGGGATGACGCTCCTCCGCATCCAGGGCGCGCAGAAAGGCGTACATGGCCAGGGCCGTGGTCAGCGTGAGGGTGACGTCGGGAATCAGAATCCGGGTGAAGAGGAACAGGCCCACGCAGGTGGCCATTACCAGCCCGGAGTAAAAGCCGGCCCGCCGGCCGAAGGCCCATCGGCCAAAGGCTCCGGTGGTCCAGGCCAGGCCCATGGAGGAAAGCGCGATGGGGATGCGCGCCGCCCAGTCGTAGACGCCGAAGATCTTGTAGGACAGGGCGATCAGCCAATAGATCAACGGGGCTTTTTCGAGATAGAGGATTCCATCCAGCCGCGCGGTGACCCAGTCTCCGGAGGTCAGCATATTGCGCGCGATCTGGGCCTGCACCGCGTCCACATCGTCCATCAGTGAAGGAGGAGAAACAATGGTCGCCAGAGATACGGCCGCGGAGATCAGCAATAAGACCGCTAAATAAGATTGCCAGCTCCTTCGGCCACCAGCGCCGGGAGCCTGGTCGCCGACGAGGCCGCCGACTGAATTCTCCATTTTTGCATCCATAGAAACAAGATCATGAAACCCCAGAGGTGATAGCCGAGGTTGGCTCGCCTTTCCTGATGGAGATGAAAATACCGGTTGATCGTGTCCGCCCGGAAGAGGTCTCCATGTTCGGATAAACCGCTGCGCAGCGTCTCTTCCAGCAGGGGACGAAGCGTTCCCCGCAGCCAGTCGTGCGCAGGAATATCGAATCCGACCTTTTTCCGTTGGAGGATCGAAGCGGGAAGCTTGTCCTTCATCAATTCTTTCAGCAGAAGCTTCTGGCGGCCGCCCCGCATCTTCAGCGTGGCGGGCAGGCCGGCTGCGAACTCGACGATGCGATGGTCGAGGAAGGGCGGCCGCACCTCGACGGCGTGGGCCATGCTCATGCGGTCGGACTTCACCAGGATGTCGTCGGGCAGAAAATATCGCTGATCGAATTCCAGATAGGCGCCCAGAGGATCGCGTCCCTGGGCCTCCCGCGCCGCCAGCTCGGAGGCCAGCCGCCCCAGCATGGCGGACAAGGCCGGGGTGGGAGGACGGCGGAGCAGCGCCGCTTTCTCCGTTTCGGAAAACGTTCCGTTCCAGAGAACGTGGGCCTGTTCGGGAGGCAGCAGGGAGCCTTCCAGGAAGCGTTTGAGCTTGTATTCGAGGCTGATTTTGTCGTCGGAGACGGGCCAATGGCGCAATAGCCCCAGCACTTGGCGCAGGGCGCCGGACGGGAGCCGGCGCGCCACGCGAGCCAGTTCGTTGGCGCGATAGGTAAGATAGCCGGCGAAGATTTCGTCCGCGCCCTCTCCGCTCAGCGCCACGGTGGCGTGCGTCTTGCACATCTTCGAGAGGAACCAGACCGGCAGGGCGCCGGCGTCCGCGCTCGGCTCGTCCGAGTAGGAGGCAAACTCCCGGATCGCCCCTTCCAGATCTACCTGCGGATTCAGATCGAGCTGTTCGTGCTCGGTCCCATAGTGCGCCGCCGCCTGGCGGATATGCGCGGATTCATCGAAGCTGCGTCCGCGGAAGGAGATGGAAAAGGTCTTAAGCCGGCTGGGGTTGGACGCCGCGGCATAATGCAGGATGGTGGAGGAGTCGATGCCGCCGCTGAGCCAGAGGCCCAGAGGCACGTCGGAGAGCAGATGCTCTTGAACGGACTGCCGGAGCAGGGCATCCAGCTCCTCCGTCGCCTCCTCGACGGTGCGGCGACGCTCGGAGCAGGCGGGCAGCCGCCAGTAGGCCTCGGAGCGCACCCGCCCGTCCACCCACTCATACCAGTGCGCGGGAGCCAGCTTCTCGATGCCATGCACCAGGGTCCAGGGGCAGGGGACATAATTCAGGGAAAGATAGCAGTCCAGACCCTCCAGGCTGAGCCGGCGATCCAGCTCGGGGTGAGCCAGGATGGTCTTCAACTCTGAGCCGAAGAGAAGGTCTTCGCCCATCCGGGCGATATAGAGCGGCTTGATGCCCAGGCGGTCCCGGGCCAGCACCAGGCGCCGGGTCGATTTGCGCCAGAGGGCGACGCCGAACATGCCGCGCATGCGGGAAAAACATCCCGTATCCCAGGCGCAGAAGGCATGGAGGACGGTCTCGGTATCGCAATGCGAACGGAAGCGGTAGCCCAGCGACTGCAGTTCCGCGCGCAGCTCCAGATGGTTGTAAATCTCCCCGTTGAAGACGACCACCGTGTCGCCATCGCTCGAAAACATGGGCTGATCCCCGGCGGCCAGATCGAGAATCTTCAGCCGGGTCGCCCCCAGGGAGCAAAGCCGGGAGTAAAAGACGCCATGCTGGTCCGGTCCGCGATGGGTCAGCGTCGCGGTGACCGCCTCAATGCGATCGGGGTTGGATGTCCACCGCTTTTGGGTAAAGCCGGCAATGCCGCACAAAGTGAGCGCACCCCTTGCAGTGAGGGTATCGAGTCGCGGAGGGCTCTCCGTTCCCGCCGAGCGACCGGGCAAGGGCGGGGAATCGACCGTAACTTATAGTTATAGCGTAGTGGCCGGGAGAAATTCCGCCATTCAAGCAATTCGCAGGCAAATCCTGAGAGGAATTGCGAGGGAGGCCGCGGCGGCGCGGGCGGAAATCCTCCTGCTCGGGCCGCCATCGCGGTCGCCTGTACAATGGAGAAGAACCGAGACTGCGCCTGCCCGAGAAGCGAGCCGCGCAGACACAATCCCATTCCATCGCCAGGAGTGAATGAAGTCCCGCCGGCCGTTACATCTGAAAACGATACTGATGATTCTCATTATGGTCATCGCGGGTCCGCTGGGAAACGTTCTGCTGGCCAAGGGGATGAAACAAGTGGGCAAAGTGGCCTTCTGGCCGCCCTCCGGTCTGCTGCACGTCACGCTCCGGGTCTTCCGCAGCACATCGGTCTGGTTGGGCGTGGCGTCTCTGCTGACCTTCTTCGTGGCCAACATGATGGTTCTGACCTGGGCCGACTATAGCTATGTGCTGCCCGCCGGATCCGTCGCCTACGCCGTGATCGCCCTGCTGGCCTACTTCATGCTGGGGGAGCGCGTCACCCTGTTGCACTGGATTGGAATCGCGATCATCTGCGTGGGAGTTTTCACCGTCGGACGGACCAGCCCGCGCACGGTGGACCGCTAGGAGTTTGTCAACAGGCTTCCAGCGTGGTGTCCCCCAGGGCTGACAGCCTACATGGAAGCCGGACTGCTATGCGGAAATCGTTGAAAACGCAAATCCGTCGCTGCGCGCGGGATAGCAAGGATTCTGTATCGAGCTTCGGCGGCCGGACACTCGGGCCGGGGCGGTAAGGGTGGATTGCTGATGGTGGGCGCGCTGGTTCTCTTCCTGCTGATTGTGCTGGCCGGCACTGCGGGCGAGCTGTGCGTCTCCCGGGCCATGAAGTCGGTGGGAGAAGTGAATGACTTCCGTCCGGGGGCGGTCGCCGGGGTGATTTTCCGGGCCATGCGGGTGGGCTGGATGTGGGCCGGAATTCTGCTGATGACGCTGGCGTTTTTTTCCCTGCTGGGCGTGCTGTCGTTTGAAAACGTCAGTTTTGTGGTTCCGGTCAGCGCGTTAAGCTATCTGGCGGGGGCCGCTGGCGGGGTCATTTTTCTTGGCGAGCATGTCAGCCTGCAGCGCTGGATCGGGATTCTGCTGGTCGTTGTGGGCGTGGCGCTGGTGATTCTCGGCAAGCGTTAGCGGGCTGCCGGAGCGGCGTCGAATTCCGGCTTGCCGGGCCCTGGGCGGGACCACGACGCGGGTGAAGCATGGGTGCTGAACCATGAATCCTGTCCGGCCGGACGCGGTGAAGGCGAAGGAAGGCGCGGTGCTGCGGGAAACCCTGCACCTGGCCATCGATTCCTTCCGGGTCAATCAGGTGCGCTTCGCGCTGACCGCCCTGGGCATGGTGATCGGAACCGCCTCCCTGATTCTGGTCGTCACCATCGGCCGGTCCGGCAAGTCCTACGTGCTGGGCGAGATCCAAAACATCGGGTCCAATCTCATCTGGGCCGAATATACCGGGCTCGCCGACGCCGGAATCAGCTCGGTCCACGACTATCTGACGATCGACGATATGCGGGCCATCCAGCAGGAGGTTCCCGGCATTCTGGCCGCCTCGCCGGTGCTGAATCTGCATCAGCGATTTTCGAGCGGCGGGGGCCGCGAGCGGGACATCCTCATCCTCGGGGTCGATCCGCAATATGCCTCCATCCGCCGCATGGTGGTGCTCAGCGGCCGCTTTTTCGACCAGGAGGATTCGAACGCGCACAGCAAGGCGGCCTTGGTGACCGTGAGTTTCGCGCTGAACCAGTTCGGCAGCGTGGAGGCCGCGGTGGGCCAGAGCTTCGCCATTTCCGGCGTGCCCTTCACGATCATCGGAGTCTTTCGGGAGAAGGGCGAGACGTACGGACAGTCGGAGATTGAGGACGATACGATTCTGATTCCGTATACGGTGGCCCGCTACTTTACCGGCACCGATGCGGTGAACCAGATTTATTTTTCGATGAAGGATTCCAGCAGCGTTCCCTGGGCCAGCGCCGAGATTCTGCAAAGGCTGAAGGCCAGGCACCGCGCCGAGTCGGAATACGATGTCGGCAACCTGACCGAAGTCCTCTCCATCGCCGGGCAGACGGCAACCGCGCTCACCTGGGTTCTGCTGCTGTTATCGATGGTGACTCTGCTGGTGAGCGGCGTGGGCATCATGAATATCATGCTGGCCACGGTGCGGGCCCGTATCCGGGAGATCGGCATCCGCAAGGCTCTGGGCGCCACCAATCGCGAAATCCAGCTCCAGTTCCTGGCCGAGGCGGCGCTGATCTCGCTGTGCGGGGGCATAGTGGGGACAATCGTGGGCATGGCCATTCCGCTGCTGATCGGATCGCTGACCGGATACCCATTGCAGGTCTCCTGGCTCTCGGCGGCCGTCGCCATTCTGGTTTCCTGCGGGGTCGGAGTGGCCTCCGGCGCCATTCCGGCGGTGCGGGCGGCGCGTCTGGATCCGGTGGAGAGCTTGAAGTATGAGTGAGCGGCCGCCGGGCCATGGGCGAAGCCCATCGGGGCCATGGGCGAAGCCCATCGGGGTGCGGCGTATGCAGGAACAGGAAAGGGAGAAGCCGCTATGCTATGTAGATTCTTTCCCGTCCGCGTATTTTTTGCTTGCAATTTTGGGTCTGACGGTATATCGTCAAGGAGCGTCGAATACGATTTTGGTGCTCAGCTCGTTCTGCTCTTGAAGTCCGCACTACCTGCAGACCCCCGATTGAATTCAGCGTCATCTTGATACTCAAGGAAAAGGAAATGGAACAAGGCACAGTAAAGTGGTTCAACGATGCAAAGGGGTTCGGCTTCCTGAGCCGCGCAAACGGTGAGGACGTGTTCGTGCACCACACCGCAATTCAAGCCACCGGCTTCCGCACTCTTCAAGAAGGCCAAGCGGTCCAGTTCAACGTGACCAAGGGCCCCAAGGGGTGGCAGGCGGAGAACGTTCAGGTTCTGTAACAAACGCGTTCTTCTCCGATTTCCTACAGTCGGAGTCGAAGCGAGAGTCAAAAAGTACGAATAAACGAAAAGAGACGGCCGCGGTCGTCTCTTTTCGTTTGTGGGAACCACTTGCGGATGGCCCCGCGAATCCCGATCCAATTCCCGATCGATGAACCACTGCCGGGAATCGATGAGCGCCCTCGCTCCTTGCCCTTTCCGCCAGGCTGCGCCCGCGATCCCCGCTTGTGAGCCGTCGCGAAACCGTTTAGCCTTAAGGTCGTCTACAGTTTGCGGGGCAGGAATCGTCGTGGCGGCTCGATAGGGAATCGGGTCGGTTCCCGCCACGCCGGGATCCATTCATTGAGGAGAAAAACATCATGCATAAAGCTTCCGTCATCCTGCTGCTGACCCTATGCGGAGCGGTGGTCGGCTGCGAAACGGGAAGCACTACCGAAAATGTGACCACCACCGGCTGGGAAGGGCAGAAGGTGGGCCAGAGCAGTAACGACGCATCGGGGCCGGTTATCGGTTCGACCACCGCAACTCCCGGAAACTTTGAAAATCCTCAGCCTAAGCCGGCCCAGGATCCGCCGCCGGCGAAACAAAATCTGGATAGCGACTGAGCGCGGATTGAGAAAACGCGCCCGGACGGCGGGCGAGGCGCCCGATCGCGCATTCCGCCCCTGCATTCCGCCCCCGCATTCCGCCAAAGACCCGTCCACCCGGGGCGGGAAAGCGGACGCGGAGTCCATCCGTATGGCGACAAGCCCGCGAGCGCATAGCGAAGCGGCTTTCCGCCAGGTGTCTTTCCGCAGAAATCCCGCGGCTCCGGGCCTCGATCCGGCGCAGCCTCACCCCTTCACGAAACTGTAACCGCGGTGGAGCGCAATGGCCCGCCGCCTGAGGAAGCACTATGGCCGCGAACGAAGTAAAAATCACTGTCCGCCCGAATGGCTCGCTTCGAGTGGAGGGCCCAATCCAATTGCTGGATGCCGAAGGCCGGGAATGGGATCTGGCCGGCAAGCCGGCAATCTCCTTGTGCCGGTGTGGGGCCTCGGCGAAAAAGCCGTTTTGCGACGGCTCGCACGCCAGAATCGGCTTCCAGTCCGTGGAGACCGCCGTCCAAACGCCGCCCTCGAAGACCTAGCATTGGCGGATGCCGCGGCCCCCGGGCCGCGGCATCGAAGCCCGCACGACCGGAGCCTCTGGCCTTAGTTCTTATCTGAACCCGTCAGGGCCGTTGGCCGGGATCCGTTCGATCTTTCCCAGCAGAAACACATATCCGGCCACTCCAATGACCAGGTAAGCCGCGGCGACTCCAAAGGCCCAGGCATAGGAATGCCGGTACGCCACCAGGTAACCGGTCACGATGGGCGCGGAGATGCCGGAAAGCTGGCTGGAGAAGTTCATGATGCCTCCCAGCGCGCCGACGCTCTGGCGCGGCGCCAGCAGGGACGGCAGAGACCACACCACCGGGGCCGCCGCGGAGAGGCCTCCGATGGAGAGACTGATCCAGGCCAGCGCCTGCCCGGCTGTGGAGGCATGGGCGGCGCCGAAGATGCCCAGACCCAGCCCCGTGCCGGTCACCAGAACCACCCGGCGCACAGTGTTCGCCGGCCATCCGATGGCGATCAGCTTATCCACCAGATAGCCTCCGACGGCCAGGTCGGCGGCGGTGGCGATAAGCCAGGGAGCGCTGGTATAGAGCAGAGAGCGCACGATGTCGATATGAAGCGCGCTGGAGAGATAGCTGGGCAGCCAGGTAAGCAGGAGGTAGAAGACGTAGTTGTAGGCGCCGAAGCCGAGCAGCACGCCGTAGACCTTGCGCTGACGCAGCAGATGTCCGAAGGTCGCCGTTTCTCCGCTCGAGGCGCCCTCCGCGGCCGGGCGCGAATACTCCGCGCGGATAAAGGCGAGTTCCTGCGGGCTCAGGCCGGGATCCTCATCCGGGTCTTTGTAGACGGCCCAGAAGATCAGAAAGTACAGAAAGCTCACCACGCCGGTGGCGGCGAATCCCCAGCGCCAGCCGAACTTCACCATCAGGATTCCGATGAGCGGCACTCCGATGGCTGAGGCTAACTTGGCCGTGCTGTCGAAGATCGCGGTGGCCATACTGCGCTCTTCGGGCGGAAACCAGTAGCCCACCGCCTTTGCGTTGGCCGGAAAGGTGGGCGCTTCGCCGATGCCCAGCAGGAGGCGGGAGGCGAAAAGACCGCTCATCCAGGGAGAGCCGGCGGTTGCGAAGGAGGCGACGCTCCACAGAAAGGTTCCGATTCTGCCGATCTTCCGCACGCCGAATCGATCCAGAAGAACGCCGATCGGAAGCTGGCAGAGTGCGTAACTCCAGTTGTATGCGGCGGAGAGATAGCCGAAGGTGACATCGGAAATGGCGAAGGCGGCGATCAGCGCATGGTGGGAGACGGATAGGTTCACCCGGTCGAAGTAGTTGACGAGCACTCCGAGGCCCAGGAGCAGGGCGATTCGCCAGCGTCTTCCGGGAATTCGGCCGGGTTCCGGCGCAACCGCGGGAGTCCGAGGAACGGGCAGTTTGCCGGCGGGCATGGTCATTGCCAAGTCACGCTTTGCTCCTTGCCTGGCCGCGGCCCGGTCGAGGAGCGGTCACGGAGCCTGACCCGGCGAAGGGGATGGCGCTCCGTTCCCCGGCAGCGGACCCGCTGTCGCCCGCACCAGCCGCAGAACCTGCGGAGCGGCCATATCCCGCAGCGCCGCCTGAGTCTCCGCGGCCTTCTCCAGGAAGGCGGTCTGCTGTGCACGCCATTCCTCCGGCGCCGCCTGCCCGTCGCGGAGATAGCGCAGGGCCTCCAGCCCGATCTCCGATACCTGATGCAGCCGCAGGGAGACGGGGATGAGTTCCTCGGTCAGGTCCGAGCGAGGCAGCAGGGGCTCCAGCCGGGCGTCGTTGTCCCGCCACAACAGGAGCCAGCGCCGCGTCTGGACCCAGTCCCGGGGCTTGGCGTGGCCGGAGAGCAGGGCGTCGACCAGGCCCTGGAATTCTCTCGCCACATCGCTTTCGGGGTGCACGGCGTCGGGCATGCGGTTCAGCGGCGTGAATGTATTGTAGGGGCCGAATTTTTCCCGCTGATACCCGAGCGGCGGCTGGAGGATATCGCCCAGCACGTGAAGAGGCAGCGGATCGGTCTCTCCGGTCATGCGGCGAAGCATCTGCGGATAGCTGGAGTTGTGCTGCAAGGAAAGATATTCGAGTTTCTGGGAGACGATCGACAAGCGGGCGTACATCGCAGGGATATCCGTTACGTCCGCGGGCGACCACAGCCGCTCGGCGATGGCCGCGGTCCGCGGCCAGATGCGGCTGTCGATATTTCCGGGATCGACGTACTCCGACCACATGGTCGCTTCTCCGCCCAGGATCAGCTTCTGCTGCGCCGCCGAGAGCGCGGAGGGGCCGGAGGTCAGGGCTGCCGGCAGCGGATCGACCGCGTAATGCTCCGCCGCCGTCTGATTGAGGTCGATGTAATAGCCGGTCGAGAGCAGCGCGCGATTTCCCTGGCGGGCCGCGGCGGCAAGCGATTCCGGTCCTCGCCAGGATTGAATCACGACGTCCTGAGGCGTATTCGGCTGCAGCACTTCATCCCAGCCTTCCATGATCTTGCCGCGCTTGGCCACCAACTTCTGGACGCGCGCGGTAAAGTACGCTTGCAGCGCGGCGTTGTCTTTGAGCCCGTGCGCGCGCATGAAGGCCTGAATCTGGGGATTGGCGTCCCAATCCTTGCCGTTGCATTCATCGCCGCCGATGTGCAGGTACCGATCGGGGAACAACTCCGACATCTCCCGGATGAAGGCGGCGAGAAAGCGGTACGTCGATTCCCGGGTGGGATCCATCGCGTGGTTGGAGATGCCCCACTCCCGATCGATCTGATAGGGCCCCGGCGCGCTGGCGAGCTGCGGGTATCCGACGAACCAGGAGGTGGAGTGG
>JAJYZK010000204.1 GCA_021799945.1 Acidobacteriota bacterium | reverse complement strand
TCCGCGGGCACGCCCGATCTACGCGCCAGATTCACCGCGATCTGCAGGCAGCTTCCACAGTCTTCCTGTCGATAAGCCGCAATCTTCGCTGTTGCATAAACATCCGCAGGCAGTGTTCCATGGTATCGGGAAATCTTTGTCAATCCGCCGCAGGCAATGAATGCCTTCACGGAATGATTCAGGATGTACCGCGATTCATCGACCGGAACTCCCAGATACTGCTCCATTTGATCCAAGCGCCGATTCAGAAACCAGCGAATCATGATTCGTTCTCCTTGGGTAGATGTTGTAATTTTTCCGGGTTCACCACGATATATATAGCGTGGATTCGATCCTGTTCGATATCCAGCACCACTGCTGTCTGCGCCTTTCCATGGCGAAAGCCAAGGAACCCCGGTTGCGCGTTGATCTCCGCGACTTGCCGTTGCAGGCCATCCCCACCTTTGCGCGCAATGCCGACCAGGAACCGAGCGACGCGATCCTTTCCAGAGATGGGATTCAGAGCCGCACGCACGCGGCCACCACCATCGGAGTACGCAACGATATCCTCGTGCAGCAGGCTCTTCAAATCGCCCAGATTGCCTGCTTGCACGGCCGTGACAAATTGCATCGTCAGACGATCTGCCGAACTCGGCCTTACCTCAAAGCGCGAACGCCGCTCCTTAACCGCCTGTTTTGCGCGCCGCAACGTTTGGCGGCAGACGCCTTCTGTCTTCCCGACAATGTCGGCTATCTCCGCATGCGAGTAATCGAAGACATCCTGCAACAAAAACACGGCGCGCTCCAGCGGCGTCAGGCTCTCCATCGGAACCAGAAAAGCCATTGTCAATGATTCCGAAAGCTCCACCGGGTCACGCGTTCCGGTCGTAACCACAGGCTCCGGCAGCCATGTGCCGGCATATTGCTCCCGTCGTACGCGGGCGGATTGCAGATGAGTGATGGCCAGCCGCGTCAATACGGTCGTCAGGAAGGCGCGCGGCGTATGGATTTCTTCGCGAGCGGCCTGCTCCCAGCGGAGAAATGTTTCCTGTGCTAAATCCTCCGCGTCCGCCATGCTGCCCAGCATCCGGTATGCCAGCGACACCAGGTATGGCCGGTGTACTGAAAACATGGCGGAAACCGATTCCCGGCTCAGAGTTTCCATTCGCTTAGTATGACCGGATAGCAGCAAAAAACGTGACAGGCAAATTATGCCTGGGTCGATATCGGGTCCATAACCGCCTTGCACATCGCCAATTCCCACCACGCCCGGGCTGCGCCGATGAGAATCCGCGAAGAGCATTCGCCGCGCGCAAGGTCAACTGTGCTGGAGAGATTCGGTCGCGCTCTGGTTCCTTCCCCTTTGCCGCGCCTGGTCTTGAAATGGCGCGCCAAATCGGGTCAGCGCGTACAGGTAACGTCGTAATATCCGGCGTAGGCGTCGGCGACCGTAACCGTGCAGTGATAGTACTTGTACCACGAAGGTATGCCTTCCAGCTGAAGTCCGGCGACGGGGCCGACTCGACGCGGATAGACCAAGCCGTTCGGCTCGAATTGCCGCCCCGGAACCACGCAGACGACTTCATTGGGGTCGTACCGATCCAAAGCGAGAACAGGATGGTCTGTAGCCAGTCCGCAGTTGTTGCGGGCGATGCTGTCGGCCAGCGCATCGGCCGCCTGCATTTGCGCCCCGGTCGCGCCTCCCGACGCGCGCGCCGTCGCGGACTGCATCTCATCCAGTTCCAGGACCGCTTGCTTCACTCCATGCTGTGCGGCCAGGGTGAACCAGCGTTCCGCGGAACTCCAGTCGCGCGCGACTCCCACTCCCTTTTCATACAGCAGCCCCAGGTTATACTCGGCCGGTCCGAAGCCCGCCGAAGCCGCCTGGCCGTACCAGTATGCCGCCTGCTTTGGATTGGCGGTCACCCCGTAGCCGCTTTGATAACACTGGCCCAGTCTGTTCTCAGCCCGACGGCTGCCCTGCGCCGCCGCCTTCTGCAGCCAGTAGACCGCTTTCCCGGGATCTTCTTTCCCGCTCACGCCGCTCGCATACGCCGCTCCAAGATCGTACTGCGCCGATTTGCCGCCGCCGTTTGCCGCAGCCAGCAGCTCATTCATCCGCGACCCGCCGATATTGTTGGCGATGACCCGCGCCGCGTCCGAACGAACGCCAAACGCCATATCCCAAACCAGATTGTTCGGGCCGGAGATATCGTCGGCCCAGGACAGAAAAGCGTGATCTAACTGCCCGGAGAGGCCGCGCTGCCTGGCCTCCGCCACCGCATCGGCCAGTGACTTGAAGCTCTCGGGAAGCGCAGTGGAGCCATAGTCGGGCTGTGCGATTGGCTGCATGCCGGAGCCATTCGCCCCCTGACGAATCGACAGCCCCCCGTGGGTTGACGGAGAGTAATAGTTGACCACCGTCGCATAGTCGTTCGCGCTGCCCATCACCACCACCATGATAGGAATCGCATCCGGCTCCCAACTCCGCCGCGCCTGCGCCGTAAGAGCGGCGACCGATCTGACGGAGATATCCGGCACGGAAGACGGCTGAGCCTGCGCCGCTGCCTGGAGCGGCGCACCGCTCGACGCGCCCTGAAGCTGCGCCAGCATCGTCTGCGCCATGCTCTTTAAAGCGGGGGGTCCGTAGCGCTCAACCTTTTCCAGGTCCGTTCTGGCCGCGGCCGTGTTCCCGAGTCCCTCGGCGGCCGCGGCGGCGTAATACCATGCTTCTCCATCGGTGGGATACTGCTCGGTCGCCTGCTTCGCAAAAGCGGCGAGGCCGCGCCAATCGCCCTTGCCTTCCAAGCCGATGGCTTTTGCCTCCATTTGCGGACTCAACGCGGGCGCCGAGTGACAGCCAACCGCGATGATGGCGACCGGGGTCAGGCACAGGGAGATCCATCGCATGCGAAAAAATCTACCATACAATCCGCAATGTTCTCCAGACTGCATGACTACGGCGGCGCCATGGCTGGCGCCGCCCCCCTGGACCAATCCACGATCAATTTCACGACCAATCCTGTAATGGTGGCCGACTGATTAATCGCCTGAATTTCTGCTCCGACCACAAAAACGCCCGACTCGGCAATCCAGACATTTCCGAAGCCGTCGGCCGCAATGCCCATCGGAATGTCGAATCCCGCGGCGCTGGCCGGCTGTCCTTGATCCTCGCGTCCTGCTCTTCCGTGATTCCCCTTCCAAACAAAGCTGCACGAGCGATCTTGACGGAGCGTCAACCCGCCCCAAGGCGCCCCGCCGGAAACCGTCTTTTGCCGGCGGCCGCGCCGCGGGCGTATACTCACAGCGGTTTGCACGGACAGCATCCCGCATCCCGGGAGCTGTACTGGAGAGATCGCAATGAGCGTTACAGCGTTTCGCGGCGGCGACCAGCCTGCCGTCAGCCCCGCCCAGGCCAAGGTCACCACCCAATCCCTACAGCAAAAAAAATTGCGCCGGCGGCCCATCACCGCCCTCACCGCATACGACTACGCCACCGCCCGGCTGGTCGACGAGGCCGGCGCCGACATCATCCTGGTCGGCGACTCCCTGGCCATGGTGGTGATGGGCTATGACAGCACGCTGCCGGTCACCATGGAGGAGATGCTCCACCATACCCGCGCCGTGCGGCGAGCGGTGAAGCGGGCGATGGTGGTGGCCGACATGCCCTACGGCTCCTACCAGGTGAGCGAAGATGCAGGCGTGGCCAACGCTGTGCGCTTCCTCAAGGAGGCCGGGGCCGAAGCGGTCAAGATCGAAGGCGGAGCCCAGCGCGTCGAGCTGGTCCGGCGCCTCAGCCTGGCGGAGATCCCCGTCGTCGCTCATCTCGGCCTTACCCCCCAGTCCGTCCACAAAATGGGCGGCTACAAGGTCCAGGGGAAATCTCTGGAGGCGATTTCGCGGCTGACCGCCGAGGCTCAGGCCCTGCAGTCGGCGGGGGCCTTCGCGGTGGTGCTGGAGGGCATTCCGCGGGAGGTTGCCTCCCGCATCAGCGCCGCGCTCTCGATTCCCACCATCGGCATCGGCGCCGGGGCGGAGTGCGACGGCCAGATTCTCGTCCTGCACGACCTGCTCAACCTCACCTTTGCCGCGCCGGCCAAATTCGTTCGGCGCTACGGCGACGCGGCCGAGCTCATTCGCAACGCCGTGCGCAGCTACTGCCAGGATGTGGAGGAACGCCGGTTTCCCAGCGACGACGAAAGCTATCATCTGCCGAAGGAGACCCTGGCGGCCCTGGTCGAGCCGGAGGGCGGTCTCCGGCGTAAAGCATAAAAGCAAAGCGGATGCAGATCGCTGAGACCATCTCCGCGGCGCGCGCCGCCTGCCGCTCGCTGCGCGCCTCCGGCTCCGAACTGGGACTGGTTCCCACCATGGGCGCCCTGCACCAGGGACATCTCTCCCTGGTCCGCGCGGCGCAGGAAAGCTGCGGAGCCGTGGCCGCTTCCCTCTTCGTGAACCCCAGGCAATTCGGGCCCAACGAAGACTTCAGCCGTTACCCCCGCACCTTCGAGCAGGACTGCGCCCTGCTGCGATCGGCCGGCGTCTCGCTGCTGTTCGCTCCCCCGGTGGAGGAGATGTACCCAACCGGCGCGGACACAATCGTCGAGGTGGAGCGGCTCAGCAACCGTCTCGACGGCGCCTCCCGGCCCGGACATTTTCGCGGAGTCGCCACCGTGGTGGCCAAGCTCTTCCACATTCTCGCCCCCCATCGGGCCTACTTCGGGCAGAAGGATGGAGTCCAGGTAGCGGTGCTGCGCAAGATGGTGCGGGATCTGAACTTCGATCTCGAGCTGGTCGTCTGTCCCACCGTTCGCGACCCCGACGGACTGGCCGTCAGCTCGCGCAATCGATATTTGAGCGAGCCGCAGCGAAGCCAGGCGCTGGTTCTTTCCCGCGCGCTCCGCGCCGCCGAAGAGCGGGTAGCCGCGGGGGAGCGCGCAGCCCCCGCGCTGCTGGCCTGCGCCCGGCGGGTTCTGGCCGAGGCTCCGGAGGTTCGGCTGGATTATCTCGCCCTGGTGGACCCCGATACGCTCGAAGACGTGACAGAGCTGCGGCGTCCGGCCATGCTGGCGGTGGCGGCCTTCGTCGGCGGGACCCGGTTGATCGACAACGTTCTTCTGCCGCCGTGAACCGCATGGTTCCCGAACGCTGAACTATGTGCGGCCGCCGCCCGGCGCTGCTCCCGCTGTCGAATCCGCCTCAGGAGGCCGGCCGGTCGGCCAGGTTCGGAGCCCGGTAGCCGAAGCTGCGCTCCACCGCCTCCGCAATCTCCAGCACGATCTCATCCTCGAAGGGCCGACCGGCGATCTGCACTCCTATGGGGAGGCCCTCGGCGGATTGCCCCGCCGGAACCACGGCCGCCGGACCGCCCAGCAGATTGAACCATTGCGTATAGCGCATGGCGTCCAGATACTCCACTTTGCATCCCTCGATCCGCCAGCTCCGCTCGCCATGGCGAAAGGCGGGGATCGAACAGGCCGGGAGCAGCAGAACCGGGAACTCCCGCATTTCGGCGAGGAGCCGGGAACGCACCTGGTCGGACTCTGCCCAGGCGGCCAGCAATTCGCCGCCGCTCAGCGGCGGTTCGCGCCGGGCAATGGCCAGAAATTCCTGCAACAGGGGGCTCCGATCAGGCGCCGGATCCCGAGGCGCGCCGGGCGGCAAAGCTTCGGCGATCGGATCGGCCAAGGGGGCCTTTGGCGGATGGCCCAACGGATCCAGCAGCATGGCGCCGCAGCGGACAAAAAATGTCCACCAGACGCGGCGGGCCGCCTCCAGCGACGGCGGGCGATAAGGCCGCACGCGGAATCCCTCCCGCTCGAGAGTATGGACCGCGCCGAGCACCGCGCGCCGGGTCTCCGAAGTTACCGGAACCAGGCCGTCGTCCTCGAAATACCCGATCGGAATGCGGCGCACCTCCTCGCGGGAGAACGACCGCAGTGGAACGGGCGCGCCGGCCGGATCGACGGGATCGGGGCCGCTCAGCACTTGAAAAAGCAATTTCAGGTCCGCCACCGTTCGCGCCATCGGACCAATGGCGCCCAAAATGCCGAATGGACCTTCGCAGGGCGGCAGGTGGCCGATGGCGGGGATTCGTCCGACGGTCGGCTTGAGGGCGCAGATGCCGGTAAAATGCGCCGGCTCCCGCACCGATCCGCCTCCGTCGCTGCCTAA
>JAJYZK010000203.1 GCA_021799945.1 Acidobacteriota bacterium | reverse complement strand
ATCCGAGCCGATGGTGCCGGTAATCTGGCCAAAGGCCGGGTTGCTTACATCCATGAACGGATCCCCCATATTCGTGTGGTTTAGCACATTGGTGAACGTTCCTTCCGCTCGAAGCTGGAAACGCTCCGACAGAGGAAAGACCTTGCTGATGCCGCTCGACAAATTCACGGTGCGCGGACCTATCACGGTCCCCACTCCCGCGTTCCCGAACCGGCCGATGGGGTTGGGAACCGGGCCGGTTCCGCTGCCCGTGGTGCAGGGCGTTCCCGGCGTCCAGCCAGGATAGCCCGGGCAGGCAAACGCGGATGGATTCAGCCAGCCCAGGCGCGTGCGGTCGGCAGGCTTCACGCTCACTCCGCGGACGCGATCGGGGTACTGATTGCGGTGACCGGGATCGAATCCGGAGACGGTGCCGCTAAGGCCCGATCCGGTGCCGGACGGATCGCCCTCCCCTGCATCGAAATACGGCGATTCAAAGGGACCGGTTTGCCAGAGGAAGATATTGGAGAGCCGCCAGCCCCCGATGACCAGGTCCGCCAGACGGGACATCGAACTGCCGAATCGCTGACCGCGACCGACCGGCAGATCGTAGACCATCGTGGTGTTCCAGCGATCCCGCCGCGTTCCATAGACGTTTCCGAAGTCCACATAACGGGCCAGGACGGAGGAGGATCTGGCTCCGCCGGCCTCACCCGCCCAGCCGATGTTGGCCGGCCCCTGGTTGTCCGCCAGATCCCTGGCGAAGGTGTAGACCGAATCGAATTGCAGGCCCCGCTGGTAGCGGTGAGCGAAGTCCACCTGTCCGGACTGATACGCGGAGTTGGCGCCGGTGGCGCGGGTGTTGATGCGGCCCCAGTTCGGGAAGAGCCGCTTGGAGAGCGGTTGATAGGTCGCCGAAACGGTGCTGGAAAACGGCAGCGTGTTCTCGTCCGGGGCCCAGACAAGCTGGTGAGTCTCCGATCCGATGTAGGAGAGGCGGATAGCGTAACCCTGGCCGACTACGCGGTCGTAGCTCATCGACCACTGCTCCGTATACGGCTCTTTCCAGTTGACGCTGTTGGCTGTGCCAAAGTAGTCCTGCCCATAGCAGGTGGTGCAACCGCTGCTTCCGGCGCCGGCAAATATCTGCGGCCATTGATAGCCGATGGCGTGGGTGGTGGGGTTGTAGGTGTTCGTATACTGTGTCGTTTGCGCCTGAAGCGTTCCCGTCAGAGAGTAGAAATTGGAGCCCAGCAAGGTAATGTTATACAACCCGAAGCCGCCGCGAATCACCGAGTTGTCATTGTTGTTCGGACGCCATGCGAAGCCCAACCTGGGCAAAAAGCGAAGCTTGGGATAATGCTTCAGACCGGAGGGGAATCCGGCCTGACCGTTGGACTCCACCGGCATGCATGGCGCCCCATTGATTGTGGCTCCCCCCGAAGAGTTCGGTCCGAATGGCGTGCAGGCATTCGCGCTCTCCAGAAAGGACCTCGACAACAGACTCGATTTGCCAGAGGGATACAGCGCCATTCCGGAAAGCGGGGTGAAGGGATCGAAGTTGCCGATGTCCCCCCCGGCGTCGTAATAGCCCGGCTCCAATTCGTACCGGAGACCGTAACTCAGGGTCAGGTTCGGCTGTATCTGCCACTGATCCTGCCCATAGCCGGCGTAAAATACCGACTTTCCGTCGTTATCCTGCTGTACGACATCGTAGAACGTCTGATAGGGCAGGCCCAGGAGGAAATCGGCGAAATCCACCCCGGTGAAGGGACCGGCGCTCCCCTGCGAGTTGAAATAGAACGTGCCGTAATTATCGGCCCCCTGGAAGCTGAGCGGCGTAATCGCCTGCAGGGTCATGATGTCCAGGCCGGTGCGGAATTGATGCGCGCCCTTCACCCAAGTCAGGTTGTCCGTATAGACATAGGTATTCGACTTGGTGAGCGAAGTAAGGCGGTCTGCGTTGAGCGAGCTGATGTTGAAGAAGTCGACTTCCGGAATGCCGTTGTAAAACAGATTCTGCAGCCCGTTCAAGACCAGGGACTGCGTAAAGGCGAGCCCGTTGAAGCTATTGGTTTGACCCGATGTATACAGCGTATACCCGAAGCTGCCCTCATTGATCAGGTGCGGCGTCAAAGTCCAGTTCGCGCTGATTTTAAGCACCCGGTTTTGGTTCGTGTTCAGCGCCGACGGAACGGAGAGCGGCTCCGCGCTGTTGATCGGGAAGTCCTTCCAGGTGAAGCGCCCCCAAAGCAGGAATTTCTGATTCGCTCCGAAATATTGGTCGGCCCGCAAATCGAACTGGTCGGAGTGTCCGCTGGTGTCTTTGTTCACGATGTAGTTCGGAGTGCTGTTGTCCACATATTGCGTCGGGTCGCCGACATTCGGATCGGGATAGAAAGAGAGCAGCTTTTGCGCCGAAGGGTTGATGGTCGGGATATGCGTTCCGTAGCTTCCTCCGGTGTATGGATTGGTGAGGCCGGTGAAGCCGCTGGAGACATACTTCGAAAAATCGCCCTGCTTCATCAGCGTGCTGGGAACTTTGAAAGCCTCCGTCGTCTGCGAAGGATGGCGCCATCCCTCGTACGCGCCGAAGATGAAGGTCTTGTTATGGCCGTTGTAGAGGTGTGGCAGCACCACCGGCCCCCCGAAGCTGCCGCCGAATGTATTGCCGACGAGTTGCGGCTTGATCGTGGTGGTGGGGTAGGTATACGGAATGGCGTCGAAGGCCGCGTCCTGGAAATACCAGAACAGTGAGCCGTGGATCACGTTCGTCCCCCCCTTGGTGACCACAGTGATCTCTCCCGGCTGGCCAAACTCGGCGCTATTCAACGCGCCGTCCGCGCGGATTTCCGCAATCGATTCGGTCGAAGGAAAGGCGTCCGCAATCGGCGTGTTTCCCGTCGCGCTTTGCACCGTGGTCCCGTCCACCGACACCTCCGTCTGGAAAGGAAGGCCCCCCTGCAGGGCGAATTGCCCGTGATCGGCCTGAACGCCGGGAAGCGTTCCGACGATGGCCAGCGGACTTGTCCCGCTCGCGCTGGCGCGCGTGTTTACGGGCAGACTCTGGGTGACAGTCGAGTTGTAGACGGCGCTGACCGAAGGCGTATCGGTGTCGATCGTGCTTACCGACGATCCGGATACCTGGACCTCCTGCTGCACGCTCCCGACCGTCAGGGAAGCGTCCACGCGAAGCTGCTGCCGCGCGGCAAGAACCAATCCGGATACGCCCCAGGTTTCAAAACCTTCGCGCTTGACCGAGACCGCATAGGGCCCGGCGGGCACATCGACAAAGGTATAGTCGCCCTGTTCGTTGGAGGTAGCGTTCCGGGTGGTTCCCTCCCCGACATTGGTGAGAGTAACCGTTGCGCCGGAGACCACCGCGCCGCTCGAGTCCGTGACCGTACCGAGAATAATTCCTTGAATGGTCTGCGCGGGACTGCACTTCGCCAGGATGAGTCCCGCGAAAAGAATCGCAAGGGCGCCAAAGCAGGGAAACCTGCGCGGCAGGGAATCGAATGCGTTGCGCTGGCTGCGAACAGACGTATCCATCACACCCTCCCAATTGAATGCAGATTGCAACTGAAGTTGGCCCGGGAGATACGTGCGCGGCTTTACGTCGCCGCAATCCGGACTCTGACCGATCTTGCCATCGGCCTTTGAATTGGCCTTAGTTACCGACCCTGGATGGGCCTTCGATCCCGATTGGTCCTGGTTGAACCTATTGAACCGGACACACCGGCCCAGACTTCCGGGATGGTTCCTGGAACCGTCCCAGGGCTGTCGGATCTCCGCTTCTTTCGGATGTTACTGAACTATCCCGGAAAGGTAACCCGGATTTTAAAAAAATGTCAAGCAATCATTCGAAACGATACGACAAGATCGAAAAAGTCGATGTAGACGTTCCCGTATCGGGCTGAAGTTTGTATATAGGAACCCCCGGCATTACTCGCGTATGTCCCTTTTGCAGCATCCGGTTCCGAATTCACGGATGAATCACTAGTCCCACCGCCCGGCGGCGCCGTAAATCCGCCTCCACCAAAAGATTGATCCTTCCACGCCATATCTGCCTGTCGTGACAGTAGATTGGCGCGCGAAATCGTTTGAATTCGAGCGCCTTGCTTCGATGGGTAAAGACTAGGCCGCTCCTGCGAAAAGAATATGAAATAAGGATGATCCGCGGATAAATACGCGCCGGGCCATGGCTCCGGTCTGACCCCTCGCCGCAGAAATTGGCGGTCGGCAGGCCGCGCCGCTCTGGCCGAAGCGCGGCATCCCGGAAAAAGCCGCGGCATATTTTGCAAATGGTCAGAAGCGCAGTATGCCTTCATAGAACGACATCGTTCCCTCTGGCCGGTCTGTGGACAGCGCCGGGCGCACGGCGCCAGAGTTCCAGGCTACCGCCAGCACACGTTGCGGCGGGCGAGGATCGCTCAGCGGCGCCCCCTGACGGATGAGGCGCTGCTGACGCGCGTTGCGCACACCTTGGGAAGTTCCCGCGACAAGAGCGCCGCAAATTCGGCTACAAGAGGAACGGCTTCGTCATATCATAGACTTAGAGCTTGCGCAAAGGCAGGGTGAAACATGGAGCAAACCATCCTTTATGGGGTTTGGCCGGTGCTGTCGCAATGATTTCCCGCTACATTTCCGGCCGCGATGCAGTCAGCGGGAAACCGCTGCAGATCGGCGTGGAGGAGGGAGAGATTCGATCTCTCGCGTCTGCTCCTTCCGAGGAGGCCGTGTGGATCTCTCCCGGACTTATCGATTTGCAAGTGAATGGGTATGGCGGCTGCGATCTGAATGCCCCCACGGTTGACGCGGATGTGGTGATTGCGCTTACGCGCAAACTGTTTGCAACTGGCGTAACTACCTACCTCCCCACCCTCGTCACGGCCTCGGAGGAGCAGATCGAAAAATCGCTCCGAGCGGTGGCGGCGGCGCGGCAGGCCGATGCTCTTGTCGCCCACGCGATTCCCTTCGTTTTTGTGGAAGGTCCCCACATCTCACCGGAGGACGGACCGCGTGGGGCGCACCCGCGCGAATATGTTCGGGCGCCGGATCTGTCCGAATTCGAGCGATGGCAGGCCGTCTCCGGCAATCTTGTGGGGATGGTGACTGTCTCTCCGCACTGGATGAATGCGCTGGAGTATATCGCGGCGCTTGCGGCGAAAGGGATCCTGGTTGCGATCGGCCACACGCATGCTACACCGGATCAGATTCATCTGGCGGCGGATGCGGGCGCCACGCTTTCCACCCATCTCGGCAATGGAGTAGGCAGTCGGCTCGCCCGTCATCCGAATCTCATCTGGGCGCAGCTTGCAGACGACCGGCTTACGGCCACCTTTATTGCCGATGGACACCATCTCCCCGCAGACACATTGAAGTCGATGGTGCGCGCCAAGGGAGTGGAGCGAAGCGTCTTTGTATCGGATGCGGTAATGCTCTGCGGGATGGCTTCCGGAATCTATCAGGCTTCCATCGGTGGCCGCGTAGAATTGCGTTCCGACGGCCGCCTGAGCATAGTGGACACGACAACCCTGGCGGGCGCAGTATCTCCGCTCAAAGACGGCATTGCCCAGGCTGCAATCTCAGGGGTGTGCGGCCTCGGTGACGCAGTCCGGATGAGCACCGAAAATCCAGGTCGCTTCGTTGGTCATCGCGGCCTCCTCCGTCCGGGCGCCCGGGCGGATCTGGTGCGTTTCACGCTCGATGTAGAAACGCGGAAACTGCAAATTCTTTCGGTGCTGATCGATGGTGTTGAATGGCCGATGGAAAATGCGCCTGGCGTTTAGGAGTTTGTTGAAAAACGCGCCGAGGCGCCGAGCGAGGCGCAACCGGATGTGTGCTTGTGAATCGAGCCACCCAAAGAAATTGGACCTGTCCCGGCCACAAATCTGTTTTTCAACAAACTCTTAGAAATGCCTTCCCGTCATCTTCTCAGTGAAGCAGGGCTGATCCTTCGGAGCGACTTGACCTCAATTTCCAAACAGTCCGGCGTACGGAATCATACCTTCTCTTCTTCCCCTTTCCTTTCTGGCGAACTCGCCCCTAATTCCCGCCGAGATCCTGAATGGCCTGCCCCCATTTTCCGCATACAAATAATACTCAGCTAGCCGCAGCCGTAGCGGTGGGAAAGTGAAAAACGGCAGTATCGTTTTTCAAGCAGGCGGAGCCTGCGT
>JAJYZK010000202.1 GCA_021799945.1 Acidobacteriota bacterium | reverse complement strand
AGCAACTGCACGCGCTGAGCGAGGCCGTGGGGCCGAAGCGCAGCCTGCTGGTCTGCTGCGCGGCCTTTCGCGGCAAGACGGACGGCTTTCGCAACCTGACGCTCAAAAAGATTCCGCTGGCCGTGCTGGAGAAGTGCGAGTGGGGCCATGACGACTACAGCCTGAACGTGGCCAACCTGCCGAAGGCGCCGGAGACAAGTGCGGAAGCTGAGGCCGCCGCGAGCGAGCCCGGAAAACCTGGCCCTCCTGTGAAGCACTCCCGGCGACGGCGCGGGACGCGCGAGGCCGCCTTGAGCCTGTTTGACGAGGGCGGAAACGGCGGTGCGGAATGAGGCCCGCCGTCTACCAGATTGAGCACCGGCTGAGCCTGCGGCCTCCGCAGATGGAAGCGCTGCAAATTCTGGACCGCGTGTGCGATCTGCTGCCGCTGGAAAAAGCCGCGGACACGGCGCGCGCGCTGGAGGCGATCCGGAACGAATTTCCCGCGGTGACGGACTTTGAGCGTGAGTTTGCCTCGCTCTGCTTCGCGCTGGCCACCGGAGTGGGCAAGACACGGCTGATGGGCGCGTTTATCGCCTATCTGCAACAGGCCTGGAACATTCGCCACTTTTTTGTTCTGGCCCCGAATCTGACCATCTACAACAAGCTGATTGCCGACTTCACGCCCGGCTCGCCGAAGTACGTCTTTCAGGGACTGTCGGACTTTGCCGTTAACCCGCCGGAGATCATCACCGGCGACAACTACGAGAGCGGGCGCGGTATTCGCTCGGCGGACCTGTTCGGCGACAGCGGCATCCACATCAACATCTTCAACATCTCGAAGATCAACGCCGAGGTGCGCGGCGGCGCCAGCCCGCGCATCAAGCGGTTGAGCGAGTACATCGGCGAGAGCTACTTCGAGTATCTGTCGAAGCTGGACGATCTGGTTCTGCTGATGGACGAGAGCCATCGCTACCGGGGCAAGGCCGGAATGCGCGCCATCAACGAGCTGAATCCGATTCTGGGGCTGGAGCTGACGGCGACGCCGCAGATTGAAACAGGCGGCAGAGCGACGGACTTCAAGAACGTGATTTACAGCTATCCGCTGGCCTCGGCGCTGCGCGATGGATTTGTGAAGGAGCCCGCGGTGCTGACGCGGGAGAACTTCCGCGCGGAGAACTACAACGAAGACGGCCTGGAGGAGCTGAAGCTGCAGGACGGCATTCGTGCGCACGAACACACGAAGGTGCAGCTCGACATTTATTCGCGGGATACGGGACGGCCGCTGGTGAAGCCGTTCATGCTGGTGGTGGCCAAGGATACAGGCCACGCGAATGACCTGCTGAGGCGGATTGAGGCTCCTGTTTTCTTTGAAGGCCGCTACAAAGGACGCGTGATTACGGTCCACTCCAACCAGAGCGGCGAAGAAAAAGACGAGACGGTGCAGCAGTTGCTGAGCGTGGAAGACCCGGCGAACCAGACCGAGATAGTGATCCACGTGAACATGCTGAAAGAGGGTTGGGACGTGACCAACCTGTACACGATTGTGCCGCTGCGCGCGGCGAACTCCCGCACGCTGGTGGAGCAGTCGATCGGGCGCGGGCTGCGCCTGCCCTATGGCAAGCGCACGGGCGTGGCTGCGGTCGATCTGTTGACCATCGTCTCGCATGACAAGTTCCAGGAGATTGTGGACCACGCCAACGATCCGAATTCGATCATCAAGACCGGCATCGTGATTGGCCGGGATATTCCCGACAAGCCGACGCGGGCGGTTACGATTGCGCCGACGATTCTTTCGGTGCTGGGCCTGACTCCCATGCCGGAGCCGCCTTCGGGAACGGCCTTGCCTGCGGCGGCGCAGCAGCCGCTCTTCAAAACAGAGCCGGAGCGGAGAGTGGCGGAGACCGCCTACAAGATCATCCAGCAGGACTTTGAGCGGCTGAGCCGCTCCGGCGACCTGAAGAGGCCGGAGATCCGGCAGAAGCTTATTGCCAAAGTAATGGAACAGATGGAGATGGATCGTCCGGCGCAGGGCGAGCTGGCCGGAGTTTTCCCTGAGCCGCCGGATGTTGCACGCATCGTGGAGAAGACGGCGAATGCGTTCGTGGATCTGAATATTGACATCCCGCTGATTGTGGTGCAGCCGTCGGATGACGTGACGGTTGGCTACGAGGACTTCGATCTGGAATGCAGCAATGTCCGGTATCCGCCTGTGGCGAAAGACCTGCTCATCCAGCGCCTGACGGACAACCAGCGCTTCCGGATTGTGAGCGGGGACGGCGTGGCGCAGGAGCCGAGGCTGGAAAACTATATCGTTCGAGGATTGATTGATAAGAACGATATCAGCTACGACGATCATTCGGCGCTGCTCTACAAGCTGGCGGGTCAGCTTGTGCGGCATTTGCAATCCTACCTGCCGACGGAAGAGGAGGTTCGCAACGTGCTCGAATACCACCAGGACGAGTTGGTGCGGCTGGTGCATACGCAAATGAACCAGCACTTTGTGGAGAAGGCTACGAGCTATGTGTCCTCAGCGCCGAAGGGATTCCAGACCCTTAGACCGGGCAGTGCGGAGATAGAACTGGGCAAGAGCGCGAGAAACTTCCGCCAGCCGGTTGAAGAGAAACTTCTGATTCGCGGAATGGTTTTTGGAGGATTCGGAAAGTGCCTGTATTCGACGCTGAAATTCGATTCCGATAGCGAACGGCGCTTTGCGACGATTCTTGAAGACGATGCCGAGGTGGTGAAGTGGCTGAAACCGCCGAAGGATGTGCTGAAGATTCATTACTCGGACGACGACAACTACAATCCCGACTTCATCGTCGAGACGGCTCTGGGGCGTTATCTGTGCGAGATCAAGCGGGCAACCGATATGGATGACGCTGTCGTGCAAAAGAAGGCCAAGGCGGCGATTGCGTGGTGCGAACGGGCGACCGCCGTCAGCGACAAGCCGTGGAAGTATGCGCTGCTGCCGCACGACCGGATACAGATTAACCGGACCTTTGCCGGCCTCGTTGCTTAGCCGCAGCCAAGGCGCTCTGGTTTCCCGGATTTGCGAATTCCGGATTTGCGGATCCCGGGCTGGCGGATCGCGCCGCGAACGTTCGAGGCTATGCGGCGCCGAGGAAATATCGGGAGCGCCGGCGAACCCAACCCGCGCTCCCGGTATGTGACAGTGGCCGGCTAATCGATGCGAATATCTCCGGAGCCGGTCTCCGCGCGGACCTCAGGACCGCCTCCGTTGAGTTGCACGCGCAGGTGGTGCTGATCCCTCGAACTTTGCATCGCCAGGGACGAGGGCGAGGGAGCCGAGAGAGTGGATATGGCCCCTGAACCCGTTGAGGCGTCGATATCCATCGGCGCGCTTCCCGTTACCACCTCAATGTTGCCGGAGCCGGTCTGAAGCTTCCACGGGGAGGTGGGTTTTCCAACCGCCTTGATCGCGCCCGATCCGGTTTGCGCCTGGAGCGCTCCGTTCACGCCTGTCAGTTCGATGTCGCCCGAACCCGTCTGGGCCCTGGCCCCGCCCTGGCCCGCACTGACGATGGCGATATTGCCGGATGCGGTTTGCGCCTTAAATCCACCTTGCAGCCCGGTAGCCTTGATGTTCCCGGATGCCGTGGTCAACTTCGGCCCCACCCCCACGCCGGTATCGGCGATGTCCCCCGAGGCCGTGACGGCGTTGAGCAGGGTGTCGGCCGGCGCCACAATCTGGTAGCTGATGCTGACGTTGTGCAGGTCTTGCTCATGTCCGCCAATGCGGATCGTGCTTCCCTGCTGCTCGATCGGCGGATTCGCGGCAAGCCGTTGCACCTGCGCCGGGTCGCCGTTCCCGTTGGCCCGGACTACGCCGTGAATGTGAATCTGATTGGCCGATCCACGGGTAAAAGTAATGTCGCCCGAAGCGGTGCTGACCGAGAGATCGAGCGTGCCGTTGAACGACAGGTTGCGATCGAAGGTCGCCTGGGATTGGGCCGCGCCGGCCCGGAAAGCCATCAATGCCGCCGGGGCAGCCGGAGGACTCGCAAGCGCGATCTCCGGCAGGGCGGGCGCCGAGGGGGCGGTCAAAGTCGCCGCCGCCGCGAAAGCCATCCGCGATGCTGACGGCGCAGGAGCCAGCGCAGGAGTTGGAGCAGGAACCGGCGCAGGAACCTGGAGCGCCGCCGCCGCCGCCGAGGTGGCTGTCGCGGCGCCTCCGCCCATTGCGGCGGTCTTCGCCTGCGTCGCAGCCCGCACATGGACCACGGCGCCCGCGGCAAACAGCGCGGCGGAAAGGACAAGAACAGCGATGCGCGCGCCTCTGCCCCCGGCGAATGCCTGGCGGAGGTAACTGTCGTTGAAGAGCTGATCGATGCGGCGGGCGATGGTGCTGGGGCGGGCCATGGCGACTCCTTCGAGAGCGGGGCGCGGCGCGGCTGCAAATTCGAGCAGAATCTGGGCATAGGCCGAGCGGTTTGAAGCTGCTTGGAGGCCGGAGCGGTCGCTGATGGCCTCGCCAAGATCGGAGAGTTTGCGCTTGAGCCACCACCCCAGCGGGCTGAACCAGGTCAAAGCCGCATACAGGGAGGCGAGAATCTGCCAATGAAAATCGCGCAGACTTACATGCGAGCGCTCGTGCGCAAGAACAATGCGAAGCTTCTCCTCGCTCCAGCCTGCATAGTCCGCGGGCAGCACAACGCCCGAGCCGATGGTCACCGGGGCGGAGATACGATGGCTGGTGCGCAGTTCGAAGTTCACGCCGGTGCGCGCTGCGCCGCCCAATGCAGCGGGATTGGACGAACGCCAGAGCCGTATCGCGCCCGCGATGCCCAGGGCCAGACGGCCGAGGAGCGCCGCGGCGATCAGCGAGTACGCCCACAACGCGACTCCGAACGGCGACCATTTTGCGCCGCGCGGCGGAGCTGAGGCGGAGGATGGAGCGTGATCGAGGTTGCGGCCGGCCGCTCGCTCCACTCGAAATCTGCGGCCTGGGTCCGGCTGCGATCCGACGCTTCTGGCGCCGGCCGATGCGGCTGCTCCTGACGGCGCCGGCGTCATGGGCGTGAGCGCGGCCTGAATCGGTTCGAGCGAGGCCGGCGCCGAAATCGTGGCCCGGGGGAAGATATGCCAACGCATGGCGCACAGCAGCGCCGCCGGCATCAGCAGGGCGCCCGCCAGAACTGCGGACCATGCATAGCGCTGCGAAACTACGTCCTGGACGCGGAAGATCCGCAGGCCCGCCCAAACCGCCAGCGCAAGGATGAGGGACCGAAGGACGGCTTCAACCAGAATAGCGAGCATGGGTCAACCTCCAAGCAATTTCCCATCCGCAAAACCGGTGATTTTCAGTCACTCGCCGCACCGCCGGGCGGAAACATGAGCGAGTATTCCGGCAAACTCCCGGCCTGCCGCGCTAACCCTTCTCTTCGGACTTAGCTTCGTCCAGCTCGCGCACGGCGGCGATTCGCTTAGCGAGCCGCTGCAGCTCAGCGCGGTCCAATACCTTGGAATCCACCATTCCGACCAGCAGCGTTTCCACGGATCCAGCGCAAAGCCAGTCCACGATGCGCTTCGCGGCGCGGCCGGCGACGCGCTGTCGCGATTCTGCGGGGCGATACACGAAGGCCCGGTTTTCCAGTGTGTGTTCGATGTAGCCTTTTCCCTCAAGCCGGCGCAGCATGGTGCGAACCGTCGAATCCGTCAGCCGGCGTTCGAGGCCTTCGCGGACCTGCTCGGCTGTAACGGATCGCTCCCGCCACACAATAGAAAGAATGCTGCTCTCCAGCTCTCCCAGCTCGGCTGGGTTATGACGCGGTGGGGGAGAAGATCGGCGAGTCGGCTTCATCGTGTTACCGACAGTAACACATCAAAGCGGCGCGGTGTCAAGAGCAGTATCGAAGATTTTGCGATTTGGGCCGAGCAGCTCGCCGAGCAGCTCTTTGACGCGCCGTGGCTTCTACGCCGAAGGTGGAGGCGGCGCCGGCGTGAGGCCGTGGCGGCGCATGACCTCCGCCATCCTGGCGCGGTCCGGCGGACCACCGGCCGCCGCGCGGGCCTAAACCTTGGCCGGAGGTCCTTCACCGGCGGTCTGCCGTTCGATGTTGTAACGAATGGAGCTGGGAGGAGAAGAATGGAGCTATATGGTCGGGGAGAGAGGATTCGAACCTCCGACCCCCTGGTCCCGAACCAGGTGCTCTACCAGGCTGAGCCACTCCCCGAGGTTTTGCTGA
>JAJYZK010000201.1 GCA_021799945.1 Acidobacteriota bacterium | reverse complement strand
CAGCGTGGGATACGGCGTAGTCGCGCTGCCCACGGGAACGGACCCGGCGGGAGCGATCGGGGAGATGCGGCGGATTCTGGAAGGTTACGCCCAGAAAGGCGTGCCGGCGGAGTTGGTGGAGGCGGCCAAACGCGATGAGATCGCCGCGGCCGAATTCCAGCGGAATTCCATTCCCGGCCTGGCGGATGTGTGGTCGAACGCGCTGGCCGCCGAAGGGCGCACCTCGCCCGATGAGGACGTCGACGCGATGCGGCGGGTGACGGTCGCCGATGTGAACCGGGTTCTCCGGCAGTACCTGGTGAGCGGGAAATCCGTCACCGCGATCCTGAAGCCGGCGCCCGGCGGCGCGCCGGTCTCGGCCAAAGGCTTCGGCGGTGGCGAGACCATGACCTCCGCTCCCACCAAGCCGGTGGAGCTGCCCGCCTGGGCGGCAAAAGATCTGGCCGACCTGAAGGTTCCCTCCAATTACATCACCGTGTCGGATACGAAGCTGCCGAACGGCCTCCGCCTGATCGTCAAAACGGATGCGACCAGCCCTACCGTCACGGTGCTGGGCGCCATCAAACACAACGGGGATCTGCAGACACCCGCCAAGCAGGAGGGTTTGTCCGATCTGCTGGAGGGGCTGTTCTCCTACGGCACGACGACGCTGGACCGCCTGGCCTTCCAGAAGGCGCTGGACGATATCGCGGCCAACGAATCGGCGGGCTACTCCTTCTCGCTGCAGGTGCTTAAGGCGAATTTCTCCCGCGGCGTGGAGTTGCTGGCCGACAATGAGCTGCATCCGGCGCTGCCCGCCCAGGCCTTCGCCGTAGTGCGCCGGCAGGACGCGCAGTATGTGGCCGGCAGCCTGAAGAGCCCCGGCTACCGGACCTCGCGCGCGCTCGAACTGGCGCTGCTGCCGGCCGGAGACCCGGGGCTGCGGGAGACGACGCCGGCGACGCTCGAAAACGCCACGCTGGACGATGTAAAGCAATACCACGCCTCGACCTTTCGCCCCGACCTCACGACCATCGTGGTCGTCGGCGACGTCACCCCGGAGGAAGCCAAGGCGGTGATCGTCAAGTGGTTCGGCGGCTGGACGGCCAGCGGCCCCAAGCCGAACACCGTGCTTCCCGCGGTTGGGCTGAACAAGCCTTCCGCCGTGAATGTGCCCGATGCCGAGAGCGTGCAGGACTCCGTTACGCTGGCCGAAGAATTGCAGCTCAACCGCTTTGACCCGGACTACTATCCGCTACAGTTGGGCAACCATGTTCTCGGCGGAGGCTTCTACGCCACTCGCCTTTATCACGATCTTCGCCAAGTGGCCGGATACGTTTACAGCGTGAACGTGCGCCTGAACGCATCGGAGACGCGAGCCAGCTACGAAGTGACCTATGGATGCGACGCGAAGAACGTATCGAAGGCCAGAGCATTGATTGAACGCGATCTGAATCAGATGCGCACCGAGGATGTCACGGACGCGGAGCTGCACCAGGCCAAGGCGATCCTGCTTCGCCAGATTCCCTTGAGCGAATCGAGCGAGGATGGAGTGGCTGGCGGAATGCTGCGCCGCGCCGAGATCGGACTGCCCCTGGACGAACCCATCCTGGCGGCCAGAAGATACCTGGCGCTGGACGGCGCAGACGTGAAGGCGGCCTTTGCCCGGCACATCCGCCTCGACAACCTGGTGCAGGTGGTCCGCGGCCCGGCCCCGCAATAGACGCGGAACGGCGGCCTCAGCCCACGTCGTCGGCGCGCTTGCGATAAACTGGGTGCGGACACCAACCCTGCAGAGTTTCTTTCCGGCGAGCCCGCCTGCCGGGCTCCTCAGCCGTCCGGTTCGAGAGCCGTCCCGGAATTCGCTTTGCAAATCCACGAAGGACGTCGAAGAACGGGATCGGGAGACCTGCGCCCTTGAGCAAGCCAATTCGCAATATCGCCATCATCGCGCACGTCGACCACGGCAAAACGACCCTGGTGGACGCTCTGCTGCGTCAGGCGGGAACCTTCCGCGCCAACGAAGCGGTGACCGAGCGAGTCATGGACTCCAACGAGCTGGAGCGCGAGCGCGGCATCACCATCCTGGCCAAAAACACGGCGGTCGAGTTCGGCGGCAGCAAGATTAATATCGTCGATACTCCCGGCCACTCGGATTTCGGCGGCGAGGTCGAGCGCGCGCTCAAAATGGTCGATGGGGTGATGCTGCTGGTGGACGCCTCGGAGGGCCCTCTGCCGCAGACGCGCTACGTTCTGGCCAAAGCCCTGGAAGCCAAGCTGAAGCCGATCCTGGTGATCAACAAAATCGACCGGCCGGACGCGAGGGCGCGCGAAGTCCTGGACGAGGTCTACGATCTTTTCATCGATCTGGATGCGGCCGAGGAGCAGCTCGATTTCCCCGTGCTCTACACCAACGCGAAGCTGGGCACGGCATCCACCGCTCTCGACCGGCCGGGCGAAAATCTGGAGCCGCTGTTTGAAGCCATTCTCTCCACCATTCCGGAGGCGGGCGGCGACCCGGACGGCGTGCTGCAGATTCTGGTCACCAACCTCGACTATTCCGATTATCTGGGCCGGCTGGCCATCGCCCGCGTTTTCAACGGAACGCTGCGCACCGGCGACGAGGTGTCCATCTCCAAACGCGACGGCTCGCTGGACAAGGTCCGCATCACCAAACTGTTCACCTTCCGCGGCCTGAAACGCATCGAGACCGCAGAGACCCAGACCGGGGACATCGTCGCGGTGGCCGGCGTCACCGGCATCACCATCGGCGAAACCATTACGGCGCTGGAAAATCCGGCGCCGCTGCCGCTGATCGTGATCGATGAACCCACCATCGCCATGCAGTTTTCCGTCAACAACTCCCCTATGGCCGGGCGGGAAGGCCAGTTCGTGACCTCCCGCAACCTGCGGGAGCGGCTGGAGAAGGAGCTGCTTACCAACGTGTCGATCCGGGTCGAGGATACGGGCAGCCCGGACAGCTTCAAGGTGCTGGGGCGCGGGGAATTGCAGCTCGCCATCTTGATCGAAATGATGCGCCGAGAAGGCTTTGAGTTGACCGTGGGCCGGCCCGAGATTGTCACTCGAACGGTGGAAGGCAAAGTCTCCGAGCCGGTCGAGCTGCTCACCGTCGACATCCCCGAAAGCTTTGTCGGCACAGTAATCGAGCGGCTCGGCCCGCGGCGCGGCGAGATGCTCAAAATGCACAATCACGGCTATGGACGGGTCCGCCTGGAATATCGCATTCCCAGCCGGGGCCTGATCGGCCTGCGCAGCGAGATGTTGACCGAGACGCGGGGCACCATCGTGATGAACTCTCTCTTCGACGGCTATATGCCCTACCAGGGAGAGATTCCGCAGCGTCCGACCGGAGCCCTGATTGCGGACCGCGCCGGCGTCACCACGGCCTACGCCCTCAATGGCCTGCAGGATCGGGGCGTTCTGTTCGTCGGAGCCGGGGTTGAGGTCTACGAAGGCATGGTGGTCGGGGAACATTCCCGCGAAAACGATCTCGACGTCAACGTGGTGCGCGAAAAGAAGCTGACGAATATGCGCGCATCCAGCGCGGACGACGCCATTCGCCTGCCGCCCTCAAAGGCGTTGAACCTGGAGCAGGCAATCGAATTCATCGCCGAGGAAGAGCTGGTGGAGGTCACGCCCAAGTCTTTGCGGCTGCGCAAGAAGATTTTGCAAGCCAACCGTCGCCCTCGCCGAAATGCGCTGCCGTAAAGCATTTCCGGGCTGCGCGGGCGTCCCCCGCGCGCGGCGGGCCGGCGCGCCCGCTGTGATACCTTGGCCTTGGAGCATCGCGTCGCCGCCATATCCGCCGTTTGCCTTTCGGCCTTTTCGTTCAGGTCCGCAATGAACATGCCGCAGCAGCCGAATTTGTTTTCCTCCAGCCCGGCGGGTAATTCGGCGATGCCCGAGCCAAATCCCGCGCAAACGCGGCGCTCCCGCGGAACGCTGTGGCTGCGGCGCCTGGAGCTTCTGCTGTTCCTGGTGGTTCGCATCTATGTGGGCGTGATTGTGCTTGTTCTGCCCTGGACGCCGCTCTGGCTCGGCAACCCTCTTCTGAACTTCTTCCCGCCTCTTTCGTCGATTCTTATGAGCGGCGCGGCGCGAGGAGTGGTTTCAGGACTGGGTCTGTTAAACCTCTGGATCGCGATTACCGAAGCCCTTCAGCAACGGGGACCCTCCGACTGATCTATGCAAAACGACTCACATGCGCCTTCTCCTTCCAAGGGCGCGCCGCTGGCGTATGAGAATCCGGCTTTCCTGAACAGTCCGGACGGGCGCGCGATCCGCATACTGGCGGAGTATTCCGAGCCTCTCGCCCGCTTTCGGCGCGAACGCATCCAGGACACCATTGTCTTTTTCGGCTCGGCAAGATTTTTCCCTCCGCCCGATGGCTGCGATTCCCCCGCCTCCGGCGAGCCGGGCGCCGCGGTCCACGCCGCGGCCGAGGAGACCGCGCGCTATTGCCAGGACGCCCGCCGGCTCGCCTTCATGCTGACTCGCTGGACCCGGACGCTCAAGAGCCGCCGCCACCGGTTTGTCGTCACCTCCGGAGGCGGCCCGGGCATTATGGAAGCCGCCAATCGCGGAGCCGCGGAGGCCGGCGGCAAGACCATCGGGCTCAACATCCGCCTACCCTTCGAGCAGACCGCCAATCCCTATATCACGCCCGCCTTGAACTTCGAGTTCCACTACTTCTTCATGCGCAAGTACTGGTTCGCCTATCTTGCCAAGGGGCTGGTGGTTTTTCCCGGCGGCTACGGCACTCTCGACGAGCTGTTTGAGCTGTTGACCCTGATGCAGACCGGCAAACTGGCCAAGCGCATCGTCATCGTCATCTACGGGACGTCGTATTGGAAGAACGTCCTGAATCTCGATTTTCTGGTGGAAAAAGGGGCCATCTCAGCGGAGGACCGGGAGCTGTTTCACCACGCCGATACGCCGGAACAGGCCTTTGCAATTCTCCAGTCCGAGCTTACCCGGCATCATCTGGCTCCGGAGGCCAGGTCTCGCCTGCCGCGGGGCTCCGACGACGAGCATCTGCTCGCGCCGGAGATCGCAAGAACCCGCTGAGCGCCAGGCCCAAGCGAATTTTTCATCCGCCGCAGCGAATATGGATCTGCGGCGGAACTGGCGTCGCCTTCCGCCTTCACCAGCCGCGATGGCGCGTCCGCCACGCCCGCGGTAGGCTTCAAATCGGAGCGATCGCAATGGAATACGATACGTCAACCTGGGTTCAGCCGCCCTGGACCGGAACTTCCGGCTCCGCCTTATGCTTCGCCGGATCGTCGTCCAGAATCTGCAGATCGAGCGGAGGCTCCCGGTGGCAGGCGAGGTCCTCAATCCTGGCCAGCGCTCGCTTGAGCGCCGAACTCCGGCAGGGCTCCACGGTGACCACAAACGGCAAACGATGAGGCGGGTAACCCGGCTTCTGCAGAATGGCGTTGATGTTGATGCGCTCTTCCGCAAGCGCGCCGGCGATCCCGGCAATGATGCCGGGCCGGTCGTCGACCACGAATCGGACGTAGTGCGGCACGATGAATTCGCCGGTCACCTTGGCGGGAACGCTCCGGATTCTCACCGGGCAGCCGCCATGGGCGATGGCCAGCACATCCGAGATGACGGCCACCGCCGTTGGATGACCGCCGGCGCCGTGCCCGGAGAAAACCGTCTCGCCGCCGTAGGCCCCACCCACCGTGACCATATTTTCCGTGCCCCGCGATCGCGCGAGGGGAGAACTGAGCGGCGTCAGCATGGGAGCCACGGTTTCCAACAGATCGCCGTCGCGCAACTCGGCCCGGGAAATCTGCCGGATGGTGCAGTTCAGGTCTCTGGCGTAAGCGAAATCGACAGCGGAAACCTCGCGGATGGAGCGGCAGGGAATCTCCCGAGGCGAGACCTCCAGCCGCAGCGCGATGCGGGAGAGAATGGCCAGCTTGGCGCGGGCGTCAAAGCCGTCGATGTCCTCGGTCGGATCGGCCTCCGCGTATCCGAGCTGCTGGGCGAGACGCAGGGCCGGCGCGAACTCCGAGCCGGCTTCCATCCGGCTCAGGATAAAGTTGCAGGTGCCGTTGAGAATCCCGTGCACGCTGTGAATCCGATCGCCGGCAAGGCCCTGCTGCACGCCCGGGATGACCGGCACGCCGCCGGCCACAGCGGCTCCGTACAGAAGCTGGCAGCCATGGCTCCGCGCCAGATCCTCCAGGG